>NZ_JAVRFH010000064.1:0-35453 GCF_031845825.1 Streptomyces lancefieldiae
GGCATCCGTGACCTCCCCGGGAACGACGACCCGACAGGCCACCACTCCCACGGAACCACCACCCCTATCCCCGACCAGCGGAAACGCGTCGATCACGTCCGGAAAGACAACAGCTTCTAAGACGTCGGCGGGGTCGGCTACGGTGGCGGGCGCGCGCAGCGAGGAGCGCAACAGCCGTACCCGCAGCAGTTCACCGAGCAGCCTGTCGCGCGCGGTGCGGCTCACGGCGGGGAACTCTGAGGCCAGCTTGTCGGATAACTGGCGGTACCCGATCGGTGATCGGGCCAGGTCGAGTACGAGACGCAGTGCGGGGCTGAGGGCGAGGCGGAACTCGGCGTGGCCCTCGGACGGTACGTGGATGTGCTGGTCGCGCTGATAGGCCAGGGTGTTGACGCAGACCTCGGTGTCGGCCATGCGTGCCGCGTCGCTCTCCCAGGTGCTGAGCATATCCTCGAGCCCGACCGGCTCGGGGCGGGCCACGGACTGGTGCTCGTCGCCGATGCGGAGGGAGATGGCCTGCTCGAAGGCGAGCGGGGCGACGCCGGCGAACAGGCCATAAGGGGTGGAGCGGCGGGCGTAGCGGATCGCGTAGCGGGCGGTGGCCAGCGCCGCCCGGCGCATCCGGCGTGCCTTCGGTGTGCGGCCGTCGATGATGGCCCGCACCTGCTCGGCGAGGTGAGGGCTCGCCTGCGACACGGTCTGGCGGAAGTCGGTGTCGGACCACACCGTGCTCAGCCACGCGCGCCACTCTTCCACGGGCACCGTGGATGACGGCCAGGGCGGCATGGCGGGCTCGGTGGTGTGCACCGCGGCGCGGAGCATGGCCTGTCCCGCGGCCTCGTACAGGCAGGGCCGTTGCCGTGTCATCAGGGCTCTCCTCATCTTGTGAGTGGCGGGCGGGGGCGGGCCGGACGGGACAAGTCCCGTCCGGCCCGCGTTGCCAGGGTGTCCCGGCTTACGAGGTGGTGCAGGCGCTGGGGCAGGAGCTGCCGCAGGTGTCACCCGTGCTGCACATCAGGACCGTCTCGGTCGCCGGCGTGCCCTCGATGAAGGTGATGTCGAGGACGAACGGATCGTCCTCGGTCTTCGCGAGGTTCGCCTGTGCGGGAGCGGTCGGCCTCTCGGCCTGGATGGCGGTCATGCATGCCTCCTAGGAGTGGTGGTGCGGTATGCCGAGGCCCGGTCGGACCCCGGGGTCTGCTACCAGGCGGCGACGGGCGGCGAAGATGCCTGCGTGGTCGCGCGCCGGGGAGTCGGGTTGATGCCGTCAGGCCGTAGCGGCCTGTGCCCGCGGGAGATTCTTGGCGGCCTGGTCCAGCACCCGGGTGAAGTGCTCGGCCTGCTCATCGCCCTCGGCCTCCTCGGCTCGGAGGCCGCCGAACCGCTTCCAGTAACGCTGGCAGACTTCGCTCTCCATCAGTTGCGCGGCGTACCACGGCAGATGTCCGGCGCGGACGAAGCCGAGGCGGTTGCGCAGGCTGAGCATGCAGATGAGCTGGTTGGCCTTCAGCAGCTGCATGTACTCCTCGACGTCCATGTCCTCGGGCGTCCAGAGCTTGGCGAAGTCGGGGGTGGTGGACATTTGAGCCAGCCAGTCGAGCTGGTTGCGGGCGAGAACCGTCTCGTTGCGCTCGGCCTGGTGCCGTGCGTCCTGCCGGAGCCGGACGGCTCCGACCACGGCGGTGGTGAGGGAGATGGCCGCACCGGCAGCCAAGACGGCGGTGGTGAGCTTCATATGTCAACGATCCTTTCGCAGAGCGGAGTCGCGGCCAGCAGGCCGACTGGTGGAGAATCTTGGGGTCGCGTGTTCACGCGGCGGCCCCCGCGAGGACGACGGTCGGGGCTTCATCGGCAGAGCTGTCCGGCGTGTAGCGGCGGCGCACCGCCTTGAGGACGATGGCAAGCGGCGGCAGGCCCACGGTTGCCCTGCGCGCGTCGACGGACTCCGGCGCGCGCAACGGGCACAGCTCGATCCCGTCGACGCTCAACAGGAGCTGGGTGCCGTACTCCTGGTCCTGGCCGGTATTGATGAGGGTGCGGTCGTGCAGGTGTGCCCAGTGGTAGATGAGCGCGTCGTTGGACTGAACCGCTCGTTCCAGCAGTCTGGTGGCGGCGCGCTGGAAGCCTGAGTCGTCGTCGCTGTACAGGGCGATGCGCCAGGCGGCGCGGGCGCCGGAAACGCCAACGAGGCGGTGACCGGGCCAGTCGTGCTCGGCCAGGATGCGGCGCAGCACCTTGGTGTTGGCGTGGTCGGCGTGCCGGCCCTGCCCGAGTTGGACGGCGTCGAGCTGGTCGCGCACGCGCTTGGCCCGGTGCGTGGCCGACGCCTGTGCGCGGGCGATCAGCTCGCGGGCGAGGTCGGGACGTTGTGGCTCGTCGGTTGTCACGCGGTGCTCCGATCGTCCCCTGGCAGATAAGGAGCGTGGGCCTGGCAGCTGATCAGTGCGCTGAGTCCGGGGCGGTGCTCGGCGGTGAGTTCGAGGCGGGCGACGCGGTCCCCCTCTCGTCCTGGGCCGGAACCCCGGACGTCCCAGCCCATGTCGGTGAGCCGACGCAGCAGGGCGGCGATGGGTTCGGCTTGGAGGGCGTGGCGGGCCAGGATTTCGGCCCGTACGAGCGGGAGGCTCTGCCGGGCGGCGAGGTCGGAGGCCCACAGGGTGATCAGCCGGGTGATGTCGTCGGGCTGGTCGGGCAGGGTGTGGACGCGTCCCAGGCGGAGGCTGGGGCCTTCGCCCCAGCTGAGTCCGGGGTCGTGCGCGGGGACCATGCAGGCGAGCAGCCTTCCGTCCTCGAACAGACCGGCCGACTTCGTGTGCGGGTCGCGGAACAGGGCTGGCACGTCGGCTTGAGCGGGCACGGGGAGACCGCGAAGGGTGAGCCAGCGTTGCCGGTCCTGCACGAGAGCAGCGGCTTCCGCACGCTCGGCGTCCGTACGTAACATGCGCACCGCGTATACGGCGCTCGGGTGCTCTGACGCGAACGAGGTAGCAGCCGGAGGCTCCTCGCGGGCCGGGGGAGTGGGGGGCCTTCTCACTGGCTCGCTCCGCTCCGCGCCGCCGGGTCGGTCGGCAGCAGCTTCCAGCCGTGGGCAAGGATCACCAGGTGGGTGGTGTCCCGGGCGCCTGTGTCGGCGAGAAGTTGGTCGAGTGCGGCGCGCTGGTCGGCGGGGGCGAGCTTGGCGGCGACGGCGATGTCGCGGGGGTCGCTGTGCTCGGCGACGGCTCGGAGCAGCAGCAGTTGATCCGGGCTGAGCGTCGGTGCCGGCCTGTCCGCCGTGGGTGAGGCCACCTGTTGGTCGGCGAACAGGCGGTGCACGATCACCGGGGGCTTGCAGCGGGGCGGGCAGTGCAGGCTCTCACGGATGTCGCGGAGGTACTGGCGGACGGTCACGGCCGACAGTCCGGTCTGGGTGGCGATCTCCTGGGCCGTGAGGCCGTTCGCGAGGTGCTGGGCGACGCGCTGCAGGGCCGGCGTCAGGGGTGTGATCGGTGCGCTGGTCGTCACGGGCGGGGTCACGGTGTCTCTCTCGGCTGGGTGGATGGTCACGGGGAGGGGTGCCGCCGGTCCCCGCGGGGGACGGGGGCCGGCGGCACGGGCCCGTGCGCGGCGGTTTGGATTCACGGGGTGCCGCGCACGGGGGCTCATACGGCCGTCGGGTCGGGGCGTGCCCAGGCGGCTTCGGCGGCGAGGCGTTCGGACCACTGGATGGGGTCTTCGTCGAAGGCGGCGTCGGCCAGGCGTATGCGCTGGACTTCGCCGGTTCCGGCCGGTGGGTAGGTGTGCTGGATGTCGCGCCACAGGCGTTGGAGGATGTAGTCGCGGTCGAGTGCGTGGGCGCCGTGCAGTTCCATGGCGTCCTGGGCGGACTGCATGGCCCACTGGTGGCCGAGGTATTTCGAGTTGATCAGGTCGGCGTCGCAGGGCAGGCCCTGGTCGAGGAGGTGCACGGCCTGGTAGGCGAGTATCCGGCCGGCGCGCAGCCGGGCCTCCATGCCGCCGACGCGGTCCCGCAGGACGGGCAGGTCGGACAGAGCGCCCCGGTAGCGGGCACGGGTCTTGAGCCGGCCGGTGGTGGTGTCCACGACCGCTTCGTGGATGCCGAGGCTGACGGCGGCAAGATTGGGACGGCCGTAGAGGATGCTGCTGCTCTGGGCCACGGCCAGTCCCTGGCCGACCTCGCCGACCACGTTGTCCTCGGGGACGCGGACGTGATCGAGGTCGAGGCGGCCGGCGGAGAAGCCGTGCAGACCGAGGCCGGCACGGTGATCGGGGACGGAAAGCCCGGGGCGGTCGGCTTCGACCATGAACGCGGTCAGAGCCTGCGAGGTACTCACTCCGGACCCGGCGGTGCGGGCAACGACGAGGTGGGCTCCGGCGAGGTGACTGTTGCCGATATGGATCTTGCTGCCGGTAATCACCCACTCGTCGCCGACGCGCTCGGCGGTGGTCTCGATGCCGCCGATGTGTCCGCCGGCGAGCGGTTCGGTCACCGCGATCGACAACAGCAGTGAACCGTCCGCGACCCCGGGCAGCCAGCGGCCCTTCTGCTCGTAGGTGGCGAAGTGCAGCAGGGCGCCCACGGGAATCAAGGTGGCCTGCAGGATGGCCGCGGCAGCCGCCGAGACCCGCGCGATGCGGTGGACCAAGACAGTCTTGGCCACCTGTCCGGCGCCCAGCCCGCCGAAGACCGCCGGGACGGTGACGGCGAACCAACCCCGGGCGGCCATCAGGCCGGCGACCTTGCGCTCCACCCTGCCCGGAGCGGCCTCCATCCGCGCGACGCGCGGAGCGACGTGCTCGGCCGCGAAGGCGTCCGCCTCCTGCCACAGCAGGTCGTGGCGGGCGGTGAGGTAGGGACGCAGCGCCGGTGGAGGCGTGGTGGGTGTGGCGGACATGGTCTCCCTCTCCCTGGATGAAGGTCGCAACGCGGAGCGGCCGGGGATCGCCTACGGCTCCCGGGTGGGGGGTTGTGAAACGGCCTAGCGGACGGGGGCGCTGGCGATGTGGTCCATCACCCGCGCACTGGCGTTGATGACGATGTCCCGCAGACGGCGTGCCTCCGCCAGGGGCCGCTTCTCGGGGTCAATGACGCACACCGTGCCCAGCACCGTGCCGCCGTCATGGATCAGCGGTGCGCCGAAGTAGGAGCGGATCCCGACGGCGTCGACCACCGCGTTGCCGCTGAAGCGCGGGGACGCGTGCACGTCGTGCAGCGGGAGGGCCTTCTTGCGCGCCATGACCTCCGGGCACCAGCCGTGGTCGCGGCTCATGGTGCGGCCGACGATCACGAACCCGCTGTCCGCCGGCGGCTGGTGCAGCCCGACGAAGGTCTGCTGCTCCAGGAACAGGTTGACGAAACCGTACAAGAACCCGGCCTGTGTGGCCATGTCGCGGGCCAGGTCGTCGAAGTCCTCATTGGCCACCGGGGGCACGCCCAAGCGGTTGATCAGCTCGTAACGCTGCGCCAGCTCCAGCGACTGCTGGGGCGGCCGGCTGGTGAGGGCGGTGGCGGGAGGGGTGAAAGGACTGCGGACGGTGTCCCGCATGTCGCGGCGCGGCAAGGACCGTGCGGCCGGGGCGGTCTGCGGCGTGCGGTAGGGGTCGCTGGGGTGCTGTGACATCAGGCGTCCTGGAGGGTGGTGGAAGGGACGTGACCAGCGCGGCTGGTGGCGGCGTTGTTCACGGCGTGGTCGACGAGGGTCAGCAGAACGCCGGCGACGTGGTTCGGATCGCGGGCGTCGCAGGTGACCACCGGTACGGCGGAGGGGAGTTCAAGGGCGGTGCGGACCTGCTCGGGGTAGTAACGGTGCGCCCCGTCGAACTGGTTGACGGCGACGACGAAGGGCAGGCCGATGTCTTCGAAGAAGCTGACGGGGGTGAAGCTGCTTTCCAGACGGCGGGTGTCGACCAGGACGACCGCGCCGACGGCACCGCGGGAAAGGTCGTACCAGAGGTCGACGAACCGGTCCTGGCCCGGAGTGCCGAACAGGAACAGCTCCAGAGGCATCGGCGCGTCGGGCAGGCTCAGTCGGCCGAAGTCGAAGGCGACCGTGGTGGTGGTCTTCGCTTCGATGCCCGCCAGGCTGTCGATGTCCGCGCTCGCCTCGGTCAGGCACTCCTCCGTGCTCAGCGGCGTGATCTCGCTGACGGCGCCCACGGCGGTGGTCTTGCCCGCGCCGAAGCCCCCGGCGATCACGATCTTCAGCACGGTCGGAGCACCGGCCCGCGAGTGCGGCCAAACCGTGGTCGGGTCATCCGGCCTGGGGGTAGGCGACGGCATCAGGCCACTTCCTCTTCAAGCCCGTTGAAAGGGCTGCCAGCAGTTGGGTAGATGGACCGGATCCCGCGCCGGTATCGGCATAGGACTGGGTCAGGGGGACCACCAGGGCGTCGGCGTCCAGGAGGTCGGACACGAGCACTTTGACGGCGGTCACGGGCCGGCCGAGTCGGCCCGCCAGCTCGACCACCGACCGTCGGCGCACCCGGCACAGGGCGAGAATCTCCTCACACTCCTCGGCCTGCGCCGGGCCGGGTCTTCCCGGTCCCGCCTCCAGCACGGTTTCCAGACCGAGCAGGTGCCGCGGCTTGGTACGCCCGCGCGTCAGCGTGTAGGTCCGCACGAACGCCGACTCCTCGGCCGCGCGACCGTACGTGGTCACCGGACCTCTCCGCCCGTGCCGACACGGACGGGAATCAGCATGTACGGGGCGAACTTCGCCACGAGCCGACCCATCTCGAAGCCGACGGTGCCCGCGTCGGCGTCTCTGGTGGCGATGACGGAGAGGATCGTGTCCACCTCACCGCGTTCGTTACCGGGGTGGTTGTCGAAGGCCGCGCTGCGCCCGGCGCTCTGGACAAAGAACAGGCAGTCGTCTCGCTCGATGATGACCTGCCGGGCCGGCCTCTTCTTGTGGCTGGGGCCGGTGATGTTCGCCGCGAGGGAGGCAACCCCGCTGAAGGCGGCCGACAGTTCGTCCGCCCAGTCCTTGTCGACGTCGCTGTCCAGCAGCCGCAGTCCGTCGCGCGAGAGCAGGACGGCGTGCGTGACGCCCGGCGTCTCGGAGGCGAACTGACGCAGCAGCCAGACCATGCTGTCCCGCTGTCCACTTGTCGTCGTCGCGGATGCGGGCGTGCCGTCGGTCACGTTGTTCATCGCGGGGTGGGTGCTCACGGGGATCGCTCCAGAAGGGGGAAGGGCCAGTGGGTGTACCTGGCCACCGGGAACGCGGAAGGACGGGTCATGGGGTGGGGTGTTCTGTCGAGGCGGGAGAGGAACCGGCGGTGCCGCCGGCCTTGAGGCCGTTACGGAAGGCGGCTGCCAGCCCGGGCGTCGCCGCGGACACGGGGGCTTGCTCCCGCTCCTGTGGTGGACGGAAAGGTTCCGACCGACGCGTGCGCGTGGGAAGAGCGGGCGCGTCGGCCGAATGACCCGCCGAGGTCGATGCCCCAGCGGCGCCGGGGCGTGCGACCTGCCCCGCCCCCGGGGCGGCAGGAGCCGCGGCCACCTGCTGCGGCTGCCGCCCGGAGCCGCGAGCTTCCTCGGGCGGCAGCGCGCCCGCATCCTCGACCGATGGAATTGCTACCAGGAGCCGTGCCGGTATGACGACCAGGGCGGTGGTGCCTCCCGTCGCGTTCTCCTGCAGGAGGACGGACAGCCCGTGTGACTGGGCGATCTTCGCGGCGACCAGCAGGCCGAGCTGTCCGGCCCGGACTTGGCCGCTGACGTCGACCTCGTCCGGGGCTTTGAGCAGGTGGTTCATCTGTGCCCGCGTCTGCGGGTGCATGGGGATGGCGCGGTCCTCGACCTCGATGGCCAGCCCGTGTGGCACCCGCTGCGCGCGCACCATCACCCGCGTCGCTGGATCCGAGCACTCGCAGGCGTTCTCGATCAGCTCGGCCAGCAGGTGCGTCAGGTCCGGGCCGACATGGCCGGGCAACCCCAGCTCGGCGCCCACGGATCCGGCCGCGACGGCCACCCGTGGATACTGCACGACCTCGGAGACAGCGCCGCGCAGGGCCGTCGTGACAGGAACGGGCCGGCGCACGCTGCGCAGGGACTGTCCGCCCAGGACCGCCGTGCTCTCGACCTGGCGGCGCATCCGCGTCACGAGGTGATCGATCTCGAAGATCTTGGCCAGCAGCTCCGGGTCGTCGGTCAGCATCTCCAGTCGGCTCAGTGCCTGGAGTGCCTTGCTGACCAGGGCGTGCTCGCGCATGGCCAGGCGGCGCAGCACTTCCAGGAGGACGACCGACTGGGACTCGTCGTGCACGCGTATCAGCGACGTGATGGCCTGCGCCTGGAGGGCACTGAGCGCGTTGTCGATCCCGGCGATCGGAGTGGGCGACTGCGCGGTGTGCGGGTCCGGCAATGCTGGACGTTTTCCGCGGCACAGCTCGTCCGCCGACCACTGCACCGACTTCTCTACGGCTGCCGCTCCCCCTGCGACCGCCTTCAGCGCTGCCGCCTGGGAATCCGCCACTGCCGACTGCACGGCGCCGGCGACTGTGCGCGCTCCGCGTGCCGCCACCGCGGCGATCCCCGCCAGTCCGCAGACCAGGCCGGCCAGGACCCAGCCGGGGCCTACGACGGACCCCGACCGGAGAGCGAAGGCGGCGAGCAGCAGCGCGGCAAGGAGCACCAGGGGCAGTGCCACGGCGCGGCGGGCTAGGTAGAACGTGTTCGCGTCGACCGGGGGCCGCCGTCTGCGGTGGCCGGTAGCGGCCGGCCGTGCCGGGAAGGCGCTGCTAGACATGGGAATCCTCGTCAGGGGGTGGGGTGGCTATGCGTGCTGTGGCGTCAGGTCGGCGGTGGACTGGCGCGTGCTGCGGGAGGTCGAGCGGAGCGCCGGAACCGCGACCGAGCCGTGGCGGGGGGACGACTGCGTCGCCATCTGCTGAAGGAGCAGGGCGCTCTGGATCAGGCCCATGTGGCTGAACGCCTGCGGGAAGTTCCCGAGCTGGCGCTGCTGGACGGGGTCGTACTCCTCCGCCAGGAGCCCGAGGTCGTTGCGCAGAGCCAGGAGGCGTTCGAACAAGGCGTGGGCCTCGTCGAGGCGGCCGGTCAGGGCGAGGCCGTCGACGAGCCAGAAGTTGCACAGGAAGAAGGCGCCCTCGTCGCCGGTCAAGCCGTCCACCCCGACGTCCTCACCGCAGGTCGGGTACCGGTACACGAGCCCGTCGTCCGTGGACAGTTCACGACGGACCGCATCCACGGTGCCGATGACGCGCGGGTCGTCGGGCGGCAGGAAGCCGGTGCGGGGGATGAGCAGCGTGGCGGCGTCCAGTTCCTTTGAGCCGTAGGACTGGGTGAAGGTGTTGCGCACCGGGTCGAAGCCCTTGTCACAGACCTCCCGGTGGATCGCCGCCCGCAGCTCGACCAGCGGGGTCACGTCGATGTTGAGGGCGCGGACCTCGGCCAGGCGAATGGTGCGGTCGACCGCCACCCAGGCCATCACCTTGGAATGGACGAAGTGCCGGCGGGCCCCGCGGATCTCCCAGATGCCCTCATCGGGCTCCCGCCAGCGCTGGACCAGATGCTCGATGAGCCGCTGGTGCAGGATCGCGGTGTCGGCGCAGTGGGCGACACCGCTCTGGTGCGCCAGGTACAGGGTGTCGATCACCTCGCCGTACACGTCGAGCTGCAGCTGGCCCGCAGCCCCGTTCCCGACCCGCACCGGCGAAGAGCCTTCGTACCCGGGAAGCCAAGGCAGCTCCCGCTCCCGCAGGTCCCGTTCCCCGGTGATCCCGTACATGATCTGCAGGTTCTCCGGGTCCCCGGCGACGGCCCGCAGGAGCCATCGCCGCCATGCCTGCGCCTCGTGCCGGTACCCGGTCCCCAGCAGCGCAGCCAAGGTGGTGGAAGCATCGCGCAGCCAGGTGAAGCGGTAGTCCCAGTTCCGGTCGCCGCCGATCTCCTCGGGCAGCGACGTGGTCGGCGCCGCGACAATTCCGCCGCTCGGCCCGTAGGTCATGGCTTTCAGCGCGATCGAGGACCGGACCACAGCCTCGCGGTAAGGCCCGTCGTAAGTGCACTCCTGCACCCAGTCCTGCCAGAAGGCGAGCGTCTCGGCGAGCGCGGCCTCCGGGGCGGGAACGTCGGGCGCGGCTGCGTGGGACGGGCACCAGCTGAGCACGAATGTCACGGTCTGCTCGGCGCCGATGGTGAAGGTGCTGACGACGACGCTGTCCTTCTCCACCTGCGGGACGCAGGTGTCGAGCCACAGAGCGTCCGCGCCGGCCTCCGCGACCATGCGGCCCTCGACCTCGTGGATCCACGGGCTGACGCTGCCGTATCCGGGCCGAGGTCGCATGGCCGAGACCATCTCCACCGCGCCGTGCAGGCCCTCCACGATCCGGATCACCTGCGGGGCACCGTCGCGCGGCGGCATGAAGTCCAGGACCCGGACCGAACCAGTCGCGGTGTGCCACAGTGATTCGAGAACGAGCGAGTCACCGTGGTACCGGTGCTCAGCCGCTCTTCCGGAGCTGGACCGGCCTGCGGACGAGGCGGGGGCGATCTGCCAGGTGCCGTGCTTCTGTGTGCCGAGCAGGCCGGCGAAGACGGCCGGCGAGTCGAAGCGGGGCAGGCACAACCAGTCCATCGAACCGTCGTCGCAGACATGGGCACTGGTCTGCATGTCGCCGATCAGGCCGTACTGCTCGATACGCGGAAGGCGTTTCATCGTGTGTGGATCTCCGTTAAGCCCCGCTGGTCCGCGGGAGGCGTCAGGGCCGCCGAAGCGGCAGGGGACGGGCAGTGAGTCCAAGGAGTCGGCGGTCACGGGGATGAGGGGGGCTCGGTCGGAGGTGGCGTGGAGCTCCTGTCTGCTGAATCAAGGCCAGCCGCGCGAGTGCCGCGGCACATCAGCCACGCCGTCGGGAGGAGGATCAGGCCGATGAGGACGGCTCCGGTGTGGGTCATGTCCGAGGCACCGAAGCGGCCCACACCAGGCAGGCGAGAGCGAGAGCGAAGACCGCACCGCGCAGGACGTGGGGCTGCGGCTTCCGCCACTCCCATCTCCGCGCCGGCGGCGTCGTTCCCATGCCGTCCTGCTGCACCTTCGCGACGAGTTCCTGGGTCGCTGCGGCCAGTTTGACCAGGTGCACCCGGCTGGGCAGAAAGCCCTCCGGGAGGCCGTCCGAGCACAGTTGCTGCGCACGGAGCAGGGTCGGCTCTTGCGAAGAGGTCAGGGCTCCGAGCTGGGTGATGTGCCCGCGCAGCCGCAGTGCGAGGTCCTCCACATCTGCGGCAGTCTCGGGTAACGGCGAGTCCTCGCCCAGCACGAATGTCACCGTCTCCGTTGCGGACACCACCTGGTCACGCCGCACACTCGGCTCACCGAGAGCTTGCTGGTTCTGACCACTGCGTTGGCGGGACGCCCGGCGAGGGGACAGCGACAGACGCATGACACAACTCCTGTGAAGATCAAGCCAAGTTGAGTGAGAAACGCCGTGCACTGCAGTGGGCCGATGTGCAAGCTTGGTAATCCGGCCGCTACGTTGAGCGAACCGCGAATCCCCTCTGGGGGGTATGCCTGCGCGGCGCTCAAGGCCGTCAAAGGCGTCAAAGATCATTACGGAACCGAAGGGCAGTCCATGGCCCGTGAGCGAAACGTCGCCCTCGCCGCACTCCTGCGCGAAGCGGGCTGGTCCCAGCCCCAAGCAGCCGCCGCAGTCGCTCGCGTTGCCGCGGAGAGCGGTGCACGCGAGCTGGAAGCCGTTTCCCGCTCGCACATCGCCATGTGGGTCCAGGGCACGAAGCCCAGTGGACAAGCGCCTCTTATCCTGCGTGAGACGCTGTCCCGCAGGCTCGGCCGACGTCTCACTCTCGCTGACCTCGGGCTGGAAGACGGGCCGACAGGCTCGACCGACAGTAGTTCCGACTGGAGCGTCGACCCTCTGACCGTGTTGGCCGAGTTGGGAAGCGACGATCTGGACATGCACCGACGCAAGCTGCTGGCGACCGCTGCGTACTCGGCCGCCGGCCTCGCCTTGCCCACTGCCTCGTGGTGGGCAGCTGCCCCCGCCGCGGCGGCGAAGCGGCCGGCGGTCTCCCCGCGGCCGGTGACCCAGGCCGACATCGACGATGTCCGGGGCTTGACGACTTTCTACTCCGCGCGAGACCAGCAGCGCGGCGGAGCCTCCGGCCGCTCGGCCCTGGCCGGCCACCTTCGCGACGAAGCGGTGCCCCTGCTCGGCAGCAGGTTCCGCACGGAACAGCTCCGCCGCGACACGTACTCGGCCGTAGCGGAGATGACCTACCTCGCCGGCTGGATGGCCTTCGACGCCTCTGAACACCGCACCGCCCAGCGCTACCTCACCCTTGCCGCCCGCATCGCGGCCGAAGCTGGCGACGGACCGCTCGGCGGCCACATCCTGCGCGCCCTTGCCCACCAAGCCGTGGACCTCGGACATCCGCGTAGGGCACTCGCCCTGGCCGATGCCTCCATGTCCCGCGACCGCTACGGTCAGGCGAGCCCCCGGGAGAAAGCCCTGTTCGCGATCGTTCACGCGCGAGCCCTGGCGGCCGACGGTGACCATCCCGCAACTCTCGCGGCCATCAGCCGTGCGGAACGGGACCTCGCTCGAGCCGACAACAACGAGGCGCCGGGCCGCGTGGGCTTCTTCCAGGAAGCCTCCCTTGCCCACGAGACGGCCTGTGCCCTGCGCGATCTGGGGCAGCCGCTCGACGCAGAAATCCACTTCAAACGCAGCGTCGCCACCCGCCGCCGCCAGCAGTACGCCCGCACCCACAGCGTGACCCTCGGCTACCTCGGCGCCGTACAGGTGCAGCAGGGCCACGTCGACGAGGCGTGCGCGACCTGGAGCCGCGCTCTGGACGCCATGACCGGCGTGCAGTCCGGACGGGCCCGGGACGTCATCGTCCGCATGCGGAGTGACCTGTCTCCCGTGCGCGGCCGCGGCGGCCGTCACATCGCGGAGCTCGACCGCCGCGCCCGGGAGATGCTGCGAGCCATAAGCTGACACCCGATCACGTCGGCGTCCTGCTGCGAGGCGTCCGGCCGTGCCGGTAGGGAGAGGGATGGAGAGGGAAGAACAGTGCCCAGCTACGAGGTCAGCTCGATCGCCACGGTCGTCGGAGGTCACACCCAGGTCCTGGACGACTACCAGGGCGGCGTCCGCTCGATCATCCGGCTCAACGACGAGTACCCGCTGGAGACCCTCCAGGGCATCGGGGAGTTTTCGCACCTCACCGTGGTTTGGCGCTTCCACCGGGCGCGCCCCGAAGACGTGCAGTTGCACGCCCGCAGCCCGCGCGGCGACGCCCGATGGCCGGCGACCGGCACCTTCGTGCACCGCAACCACCGCCGCCCCAACCAACTCGCGATCAGCTTCCCGCGCCTGGTCGACCTCGACGGCCGGGACCTTCACGTCACCGACCTCGACGCGGTCGACGGCACTCCCGTGTTGGACCTCGCCCCGTACTTCCAGCAGATGGGCCCACGAGGCCCGATCCGCCAGCCGGCCTGGCCCGGTGAGATGCTCGCCCCGACCTACTGGAGCGACGCCAGCGAGCGCCCGTAGTTGTGTGGAGAGCAGCGGGGCATCCTTCAGACGGCCACTCGGCTCGTCGAGCACGCACGGCGTGAAGACTCCCGGTGTCACAGGAAGTCGGCGGGTTCGGAGGTTTTTCGATGACATGGGTTGTCACGCCGATCGAGAGAGGAGCCCAGTGGGCTCCGGGCAACGGAAGACGGCCCACACGCCCTTGCCGGTGACCCCTTGGGCGTTTTCTCGCGGCGCTGCCGTCCAGTAGTCGGCCACCGCGTCGACGAGCTTCAGACCACGGCCACAAGTGGCATGCGGGGCAGGCCGAACGGCCGCCACGGACGTCTCGTTAGAGTTGTCAGTGACCAGAACACCCAGCGCTCTGCCCGGCTTGAGGGCCAGCGTGATACCGACGTGCTCGCTGTCGTCCGCCGGCCGGGTCCGGCCGTGCAGCACCGCGTTGGTGACCAGCTCGCTGACAGCCAGTACCACCCCGTCGGTGAAGTCCCCCGCCTGGGGAAAGTGCCAGCCGAAGAGCTGCTGCCGGACGAAGGACCGCGCGTCGCGAACCGACGCCGGCGTGCTCTCGACCTCGATTGCCGCACGCTCGATTCCCTGACCATCGGCCAGCTCGGCCAGGACCGTGTGATACGGCGAGGACGTCATCGCTCCACCTCCCTGTGGGTCACGAACGCCGCGCCTTCCCGCCGCAAGGTGCAGTGGGAGGTGACGGCGAATGCAGGCCCGGCGACCGGGCGTTCGACGCCACCGGCCGACGAGCGGTTCGTCGGGCTTCTGGGAGCAGCAAGGTTCGCCCCACCGGTATCGACGAACAACAGTCACCCTTCGCCGATCAGTCACTTCTTGCTTGCAGGTGACTGATCCGGTCGCCAGGCCGTCGAATCAGTCACTGATTACGCGGATGGGGGAGTGCCTCACCGATACGCTGCCGGGAGTAGGAGCAGGGCGAGTTGCAGGAGGGGCCTTGGACCACAAGCCGCACCGTCCGTCCTGTGCACAGCGGTTACGCGAGGACGCCGTCGACCGTGGAGAGCCGGTCCAGGAAACCGCCCATCGGATCCACGCCCACTGCGGTGTGACGCTGCTCCGCGCGCATCGCCTGGCGCGGGGGCTGACCCTGCAGGAGGCCGCCGACGGCCTCAACACTCTCGGAGCACGGTACGAAGCAGCGCCCCGGGCGGACGGTGATCAACTGGGTCACTGGGAAAAGGGCCGGCAGCCCCGCCCGGTCACCGTGGACCTGTTGTGCGAGTTCTACGCGAGCACGGCCCAGGACCTGGGGCTGCGCGGAAGCAGCCAGTTCTCGTCGCCAGACGAGCCTCCGGCTGAGGAGAGGGCGCCGGCACGGAGATCCCAGCAGGCACTCACCCCCGCGGTCGCCTCACGACGCGCGGCGGACACGATTCCCCTCTCCTTCGAGCAGCAGATCGACGCCGCCCGGCGGTCGGTCGACCGCACCCTTGCGGTGGGCACGGTGACGCCCACACAGCTGGACCTGCTCGACGAGCAGATGCTGTGGGCGCGCGAACAGTACGTCTACACGCCGCCCGCCCCGATGATCGAGATTCTGCTGGGCCACCTGTCCGAGGTCGAGGACATTGCCGCCCACCGTCAGCCGGCCGCTGTACAGGTCCGGCTCTCCGAACTCACAGCGATGATCGCCACACTGATCGCCGACGCCCTGATGAAACTCGGGCACCTCCGCCGGGCGCAGTCCTGGTACGCCACCGCCCGCAACGCGGCCGACGACAGCGGCAACACCGAGCTGCGCGCCCGCGTCCGCGCACAGGCCGCCATGCTCCCCTACCACTACGGCCCGATCGAGGCCGCAGTCGCCCTGTCCAGAGAGGCACGAATCCTCTGCCGCAACCGGCCCACGCCCACCGCCGCCTTCGCTTCCGCCGCCGAGGCACGGGCTTTGGCGAAGCTTGGCCACGCGGAGGGAGCGGAAGCCGCCCTTCGGCAGGCCACCGAGATCTTCGAGCGAAGCCACGCCAGAGCGGACACGGGCAACGACGCCTTCGCTTTCCCTGAGCGGCGCTTTCTCCTCTATATGAGCGGCACCCTCACCGCCCTCCGGCGGACCGCCGAAGCCCGACGCGTCCAGGAGAGCGCGCTCGCTCTGTACCCGGAAAAGACCGGCATCGACCCGTTCCTCCTCCACTTCGAGGCAGCCCTCTGCCTCGCCCACGAACACAGCCCCGAGGAAGCATGCCAACTGGCGGCCGCCACGTTCCTGCGGACAGATCCGGCGCATCGGACCCCTATCGTCGAGGAGCGGGCGCGGGAGGTCGTGGAAGTCCTGCCGCCGCGCGTTCGAGGCAGCCGTGTGGCGCGGGAACTGCGCGAAATTCTCGCACTTCCTCCCGGCCAGATGTGACACTCGGCCATGTGTCCGCGAGCCTGGAACGCATGAGAGAGATGGCGCCGGCCCCCGGCGGGTACGACGAGGCCGAGATGCACCGGATCCTGGAACGGGCGTGCGCTGCCGCCGGCCTCGACAGCCGCGGTCCCCGCCTCCTCCGCGGCCACACCAACGCGGTTGTCCTGCTGGAGAAGGAACAAGTCGTCGCGAAGATCGCCCGCAAGGGCTCCCGGGTCGAAGACGTGACCCGCAAGGTCGAGTTCGTCAGGCGGCTCATGGCCGCGGGCTTCCCCACCGTTCCGCTCCACCCCGTCGACCAGCCCGTCCTCGTCGACGGCCACGCGGTCACCTTCTGGACCTACCTGCCCCAGCCCGAGCAGCCCGTAGAGGCCCAGCAACTGGCGGTGCCCCTCCGTGGGCTCCACAACTTGCCCCTGCCACCGCTGTGCTTCCCCGAGCACGACAACGTCGGGGCCATTCGACGCTCACTGTCCGCCATAACATGCCTGCCGCCTGACGCCATCCGATTCATGGAAGCGCAGACGGATCGCCTCGCAGCCGAGCTCCGAGACATTCGTTTCCCCCTGGCCCGAGGGCTGATCCAAGGCGACCCTCAGCACCGGAACGCCCTCCACGCCCCGGACGGCGGGGCGGTCCTGTGCGACTGGGATACGGTCGCCTACGGCCAGCCCGAATGGGACCTGGTCACGATCGAGGTGCACTGCCGCCGCTTCGGCTTTGGCCAGCACCATTACCGCCGCTTTGCCGACGCCTATGGCTGGGACGTCACCGCTTGGCCGGGCTACCCGGTACTCGCTGGACTGCGCGAACTACGCATGATCACGACCAACGCGCGAAAGATTCACCATGCTCCAGCGAGCCTTGCTGAGGTGCAAAGACGGGTGGAAGCACTACGGAAAGGCGATCGGGCGTTCCGGTGGCACATCCTCTGACGGGGCTGCCTGAACTGCGGCGCGGCCTCCTTGCTGCCCGGTCCTCGATCCTGAACGGTGACCGGCGTCCCGCGCGCCGTCCTTGGTTCGCCCGTCCCATGGCCGGCGCCGAGCTGCTGACCGGGATGCGCTCAACGGCGCACGTGCGGGTAGACCTGGACGGTGAACCCGGACGCGAAGTACCAAATCATTGGCTGACGCGATCAAGGCCTCCGGCCCCTACGTCGCCGTTCTCGCCGCACTCGTGACCGGCCTCATCCTCGGCGTCCAGGCGCGGATCAGCCGCGGCGCCCAGCTGCGGGAGCGGAAGCAGGAACTGTTCGCGAGCGCGTACGAGGTGAGCATCCAGTATGCGGAGACGGCCTGCGCCGTGCGGCGCCGCCGCGCGGACGCCGCCGCTGAGGAGCGGGTCCGCCTGTCGGAGCAGCTGCGGGAAATTCAGGCCAGACTGACCTGGCACGAGGCGTGGGTCCGCTTCGAGGCCCCGGAGGTGGGCGCCGCGTATGACGAACTCGTGGCCCGTACGCGGACGGTGGCCGGGCGGAGTATGAAGGATGCGTGGCTCTCGCCCCCTGCGGCGGACGACACTGCGATGGTGATCCCGACGTCGGTCGTCGACCTGCGGGCGCTGGCGGATGTCCGCGAGCGGTACATGGCCGCGGTGGAGGCGCACCTTCGCCCCCGGGGACGCGCCCGCCACCTTCACTCGCGTGCCCCGCGCCCGCGCCGCGCTATGCCACCCCTAACCGCGCCTGCTTCCCCGGTCGCCGGGACGGCCCCCGGTGCTCCCGGCGGCCCCGCGGGCGGGTCGCCGTGAGACGAAATGCACGTACGCCCCGTTCGCAGCTCCTCTCCCTGCCCCTGACTTTGTGAGTACCGAGAATCTCGTCCGCGCAGGTCATCTCGCTTGCGGCCGCTGCCAGTTGCGGTTGCCACGGCATGATGACCACTCATGCTCCTGCGTCTCGCCTATCTGACCGTGTCGAACGGCTTCGCCGCTCTCTGGGCGCTCCCGATGAGCGACCGTGCCAAGGACGCCGGGAGCCTGGCCCTACGCCACCAGATCACGGTCCTTGATCGCCAGCTCGGCCCGAAAAGTGTGAAGTTTGTCCCCGAGAATCGGGCCTTCCTCGCCGCGCTCCTGGCACCGCTGCAGCGCCAGGTGCGGGGTCGTCTCCGGCTTCTGGTACGTCCGGACACGGTGCTGCGGTGGCACCACAACCTGCTGAGGCAGCGGCACGCCCGCATCTGCCGCCCCAAGCGGCCCGGACGGCCGGGCACCGTCCGCTCGATCCGGGTGCTGGTCCTGCGCCTGGCCCGCGAGAACAGCGGCTGGGGCTACCGCCGTATCCACGGGGAACTGGTCGTGCTCGGCATCACGGTGGGCATTTTGACGGCTCCCGCCGAGAGCCTGTGGCGGTGCACCGCGGCCTCTCGACGCAGGCCACCCGGCAGTTGCTCGGTGCCCAGGGGCCTGCCGCTACTCAGGGCTTGTCCCCGCCAGCAGTAGGCTCGACGCCACTCGTCTGTTCAGTGCCTTCGTCGGTGCCGTGCGACTGGTCGGCCGCTCGGTCGGCTTGTGTGGGAAGGTCTGTCCGCGCGACGCGGTCGATGATGATCTTTCGGTAGGTGTCGGCCAGCCGTACCAGGGGGTGCTGCATGACCTCGTCCGCGGGTGGACCGCTCGATTCGCCGGTCTTCGGGGTGTTGAACTGCTCAATGAGCGTTGCCAGCTCGCCGAGAGCTTCGCTGTGCTGCGGTGTGTCGGCGGCTCGGCGCAGGATCACGGTCTCGGCGTCCGTGAGGTGCTCCCCCGAGGCATTGAGCCAGTCCTCCTCGTTGCCGTCGGGAGCGCTCGCTGCGGCCTCGTCAGTGAACGCGGCGAGGATCACCTGGTGCACGGCGTCGAGGCGTGCGGGGAGTGACTGGCCGGGCCACGTGTCCGCCGTCACCTTGGGGATGCCGGCCATGGCCTTGGCCAGCGCGGCGGCCCTTGGCGGTGGCCAGCCTTCGGGCCAGGAGGAGCGGGCCTGCCACAGTTGCAGGATGGCGGTCCTGGCTTCCTCTGCCCGTGCGGGAGCACTAACGTCGCCGGCGCGGGCGGCGTCGTCGGCGGCCTGCATGAGTCGGGCGGTGTGGTGGCTGAGCCAGCGGATGAGCGTGTTGTTGCTGCGTTCTTCGCCGAGCTCCGCGAGGATTCGCTCGCCGAGTTCGGCGAGCGGATCAGCGGACTGTTGTCCGGCCGTCTGCGTGGATGAGGTAGAGCCAGCTTCGGCGGTCGTCGTGGCGGGCGGCTGTTCTGTTGCGGCGTCGTCCAATTTGGACCTCCACGATGAGGCTGTATCCGGTGGTCGAGAGGTACTTCAGGAGCGCGTCGCGGGTCACGTGGACGCGTGATCCGTTGGTTGTCCTGCCTACGCGGCTGTCGTCAGGGTCGCCGTCCGACCACTGCGTCCAGTGGGCGAGGACGGCCTGGTCGGCTGCGAGGAGCCGGACGCCGTCCTGGTCCGGGTGTGCGTGGGTCTGCCGCCGGAAGACGTGTCCGGGCAAGGGGCCTTCGGCGCGCAGCCCCTGCGCGTAGGGGTCGTGCTCGTCGAGGTTCTCGGGTCGGAAGGCAGGGTCGCGCAGCCAGCCGCGCAGCTCGAAGAGCCCGTGGTCGACCTCGTGCGCGGTTTCGTCCTCGTCGGGGAGTTTCCAGTCCCAGGGGTCCGTCGCTGCGGCCAGGGCTCGTTGGAGGTCTTCTGCGCGGTCAGGGCGGACGAGTGCCGAGGAGACGTGGACGTTCTCGTACCCGTCTGCCCAGGTGGTGTTCATGGAGGCGGCGATGAGCACGGACGGAGGCAGGTCGTCGTGCACCAGGCCGAAGATCTCTTTGCTGTCCGTGAACTGGGGGGCGGCCCAGGCGCTATCTTCCGGGCCGGGACCGAGGAACAGGTAGGGCTCTGCGGGCGCGGGCTCGCTGAGGTCGGCCAGCCATGGTCCGTCGGGCAGCACGTACTGGGCCAGCCACTCGTCCCAGGGGTTCTCGTTCTCGGTCCATTTCTCGATCAGCAGGGGATGGTGCTCGTCGACGAGTTCGCCGGCCGCGGCCAGCATGGAGTGGTATTCCAGGTAGAGCCGCAGGCTCTCCTCCGGTGGGATGGAGCCGTGGCGGTGGCCCATGCGGGCCGAGACCCGTTCGCTGCGGAGTTCACGCGTGTCGGTCCACCAGTCCTTCTCGCTCAGACCCCACTTGTCCAGGATCCAGGCCTCTGCCTTGCGCGCGATCGTGTCGACGGGGAGGTCGAAGACCCGCGCGAGCGGCCGCAACCAGTAGGGGACCGTGTCGATCGCATCGAAGCGGTAGCGGTCGCCGACATCGCTAAGGATGCCGCCGTGCTCGTTCTTAGGGGTCTGGTAGATGCTGCAGCGGTCGGCGCGGTTCGCGACCTCGAGCTGGTTACGGGACGGGTCGTCCGGAGCCGCCAGGGCGAGGGCGGTACGTCGCGCGAGTTCGCGGATCTGCGCGTGCGGCAGGTCGGTGCTGGTGGCGTGCCGGACGAAAACGTCGAGATGCTCTCGCATCAGCGCAGGCTTGTCCCGGGCGACCCGGTGCAGGGCGGTTAGCAGACCCGTGACAGCCGAGAGCCGGTAGAAGTGAAGGCCCGGTGCCCGGTAGGGGGCGGCATCGGCGCGGTCGAGGCAGGCGACCAGCGCCGCGGTCAGCGACCGTACCGTGACGTGGTCTTGGTGGCTGAGCAGTTCCCTTGCCGCGTGCGCGGCCCGCCACCGGATCTGACGCCGGGGGTGGCCGAAGGCACTCCACAGCAGTGCTGGCAGCGGACTCTCGTCCGTCTCGGGATGTGCCGGGGTGGTGGCAGGGTAGGGGGCGAGAAGACCGGAGAGGGCGTCGGCTGCGGCAGCGGGTTCGCACAGGCGACCGAGCACGACGGCGACGGTCTGCCAGCCGAAGGCGGTCAGGCGCGTCTGCGCATGCGGCAGTGCGCGCAGGATCGCGCTGCGGATCGTGGCGTCGTCACCGAGGCTGCGCAACTGGCGTGCCAGGCGTGGGGGATCGTACGTCCAGACCAGGTCAGACAAATGCTGTGCGAGGAGGGCGGTCACAGTGGTCTTGGCCCACGCTTCGACGCCCGGCCATTGACGCCACTGCTCGACGAGGCCAGCCAGAGTTTCGATCACGGCCGGCGCGTTGGTAGAGGCCAATGCAGCGGCTGCCTTGAGGGCAGACAGCCGCTCGGTCATCGGCGCGGCCTCGACGAGACGAGTGAGGTGCTGCACCAGCGCGTGACCGTACGGCGCAGCTGTTCCCATAGCTTCGATATCCGCGGCGAGCGTGCGCCAACTGGCCACGGACACCGACACCGACGCCGCGGGCGCCCCCTCGCTGGGGGAAGCCTCGGTGTCCCCGATCCAGGTGGCCGAGACGCCCTCTGATTCGCCGGCCCGGCCCTGCGGAGACAGCGCGATGACCGGTTCGAGTTCCGGTTGAACGGCCGCTTCCTGGTCGAGGGAGCGTGCCGCGTCGACGAGCTGCGAAGCGAGCCGGGGTTGCGATCGAACGGGGACTCGGAGCCGCAGCCACGTGGCGGCGCGGACCAGAGCTGTCCGCACGGCCGCCCGGCTGCTCGCCGACCCTGCGGAGGCGAGATGCCGCGCCACGGTGATCTGGAAGGCGAGGCGCCGCGCATCGTCGTCGATCAGGTGGTCGAGGGCGAGTGCTTGCCCGCCAGGCAGCGCTCCCATGGTGACGGCCCCTTCGAGTGCGGCCGGCAAGGCCTGCGCGAGTCCGATCCGGTCCTCATCGTCCCAACGGCTCGCCGTGGCCAGCCCAAGGCCGCAGTCGAGGCCGGCCGTGGCCTTCAGCACCTCCTCGTACGGAATGACACTGGCGTCGGTGACGTGCGAGGTGACGGCTTCCACGGCCGCGACCAGACGCGAGACTGTGACGGCGCGGTCCGGCGCGGACAGGTCGGCGCGCTGTGCCAGGTCGGCGTAGACGCCGAGCAGCCGGGCCGACTCGTCGTTGATGCCGGCGGCCGCGTCGACGGCCTGGTCGAACAAGTTTCGGCCGAGCTCGGAGTGCAGGGTGCCCGCGATGCCGGCGCTCCGGGCCAGGAGCTCCAGGCGGTCCGCGGCGTCGTATCCGTCGTCGCGGGCGGCCTGGGCGGCCTTGAGGCACAGGTCGGCTGCCGTGTTCGGATGGGCTCCGTGCTCGGCCAGCACGTCCGCCAGGTCCAGCCACAGGGTGGGTGCCCCGCCGCGCAGCAGCCCGGGGGCCGCGTCTGCCAAGTGGTCGATGATGGCCGCGGGGGCACCCGTCTCGATGGCGGCGCAGGCCACCATTGTCGCCCAGGCGCGGAACTCTCGGTCGTAGGTGAACCAGCGGTACGTGGTGAGTTCGGTGCGCGTCTGCAGACCAGCCGTGCAGAACGCCTCCACGTCACCGGCGTAGGCCTGGCCTAGGACGGCCCGAACGTGGAGAAGGCCAGCGGTGATCAGAGGGGCGACCCGCTTCACCCAGGCTTCGCGTTCGCTGGTGTGCGGGTCGTAGCTGTGGCCGGTGCCCTGAGCGGGTGGTCGTAGGGAGGCAGGGAGTAGTTGTTCGGCGTCCGTCTGGGTGTCGCTCAGGGCGGCCGACGCGGCGTGGCTGTAGAGGGCGATCGTTGCCGGGCCCGACGGTGAGGTGAACGCCCACTTGGGTGTGGGCAATTCACCTGCCCAGTGCTCGGCCAGGGCCAGCGCGGACTGACGGTCGCCGAAGCGCAGGGCGACGTCGAGGAGTTTCCGGTGCCACGGTGGGTGAGGCTCGGTGGTCGGCACCTGGGTGAGGGCGGCCGTGACCTCGTCCACCCATTTCGTGGGAGGTGGAGACGTCGCGCTGCCGAGATGGGCCAGCACCGGAGCCTGGGCGTGCGCAGGCACGCGATGCTGGGTCAGGGCGTCGTATGCCTCCTGGGCGTCCAGTTCCCCGGCGAGCCGGGCCGCGAGGCGCTCTGTCACCTCCACGACGAAGGAGGCCGGCCGCCACCGCCGCAGCATGCGGATCACGGCCTGCAGCCCATCGAGCCGGTACCGTGCCTCCGCGGCGGCCGCTACGTCGTCGGCGCCGACCTCCCAGGATCTTCCTTCCTTGTCCTGGGAAGCCATCCAGCGCCGCACCCACGCGCCGGCTTTGCCCAGGGCGTTCCTCGTCTCGGCCTGCCGTTGCGGGTCACGTGACAGCACGCCCGCGAGCCGCATCCACACCGGGCCCAGCCACTGGGTATCGCCGTGCCGGGGAGCGAAGGCCTGGAGCAGGTCCACGTCGGCGTACTGGGCCACCAGATCCATGTGGGAGTCGACCAGCTCCGACAGGCTCTTGGAACGCGCTGCGGTGTCGCATCCCCGCGCGGCGAGCCGGACCGCATCCGACGCGGATCCGGTCTCGGCAACCGCCAGCGCGGCCAGGCGCAACCGCTCCATCTGGACCTGTTCGCGGCGGAATCCATCGGCGATCCCGGCCGGGTAGTCCTCGGCCAGGACCAGGCCGACCAGTTCCGTCAGCCGCTTCGCCAGGGAGAGATGGGTGGCGACATGCGCCGCGGCGTCCGCGCTGGTCGCGCGCTGCTCAAGAAACAGGTCGGCCAGGCGGCCGTGCGCCTCGACGACCGCCTCGTCGTCCACGCGGCCGCGGACGAACGTCTCGAAGTCCTCGTCCCGGAACTGGATCCGCTCCCCGAAGAGCCTGATGCCGGGAGCCAGTCCCTTCGCGAACGCCGTCACCTTCTCGATGGGCACATCGAGCGCGGACGCCAGCGTGGCCATGCTGACCGGGCGGGCCAGCGCCAGCAGGAACGCGAGCCACCTCTCTCCGCCCGCGTCCGCGCCGCCGGCCTGCAGCCCCGACGCGAGCAGCAGCTCGAACATCTGTTGAGGGGTCCGCTCGCTCTTCTCCAGCAGGGTCGCCATGTCCCATGCTTCGGTGCGGGCCTGCTCCAGGGTGTAGTTCTGTGCCCTGGGATTGCCGCCGCTACGACCGTGGAAGTCCAGGCACTCCTCGTCGGAGGCGGCGGGCCGGTAGCGACGCAGATGCGCGGCCGAGGTCTCAGCCGTGAACGGCGGCAGCGGCACCTGCGCGGCGGCGTCGGCCCCGAGTGAAGGGACGCGGTGGGATCGCGCGGACAGGACCACGGACACACGTCCAGGCAGCGGCAGCCGGACAAGGTCCGTAAGGAAGCTCCGCTCGTCGCGCTCCCTGGCCGCGACAGCGCTGTTGTCCGCCGCGTCCACCGCCAGGACCAGCACCGCGCCGTCGGGAAGCGTCGTGACAGCCTGCTCGAGTGTGCGGCTCAGCCTGCGCCACAGGTCCCCTTCGTCAGCCGGGGCCTGCACCAGCAAAGGGGTGCCGCAACGCTGCGCCACCTCGTTCACGACCTGGGTGACGAACCGTCTGGGGGTGTGCCGTTCCTCCCCCGCGCTGAGGTACTCGCCCGCCCCGTAGCAGTCGAACAGCACCACCTGCGAGCCGGCCGGGAGGTGGTCCGCGGTCTGCCGCATCGCCGTGGTCTTCCCAACGCCCGCGTCACCGTGCGCGACGGTCAGCCTGCCGATGTTGGCCGTGACCGCCGCTGCGACGGCCTCGGCGCCCACCGTCGGCAGCGGGTTCTGGAGCGGCTCCAGGCGTGACGGCGCCGGATAAAGGTCAAGCAGATCGGCGACGCCCAGCGTCGCCAGCACATCCTGGGCGGTGACGCCGCCCCGGCCCGAACCCGGCAACGCCTGTTGACGGACCAGGTCGAAGAGCCGGTTCGCCGAGTCCAGGCCGTGCCCGGGCGTCAGCACGCTCGCTCCCGACCTCACCGCCCGCGCGAGCGCGGTCCGGTCCATCGTCCCGGTCGTCGACAGGTCCAGGAGCTGCAGGAAGCGGCAGAACTCAGCGCTCTTCAGACGCTGCCCGATGGTGTCGGCCAGCGTGCCGATCACCGCGGCCTGGTCGGACGGAAGGGCGGCTTTCAGGTCCTTCCGACTCGGGGCGGTCTGCCCGGCCGTCCACTGCGCTGCTGCTCGCACACTCTCCAGCAGCAAAGGATCTCCGGGGCAGTTGCTCACCAGCGCGATCCGGGCCTTGCCCAGTGCCTGGTCACCGTGGTCGTCCCGAAGGCGCGTGTACGCGGCGGCGAGGTCAGCGATCACCGACCGTTCCGAGTCCGCGTTCCCTTCCGCCTTCTTGACCCGCTTCTGGCACAGGCGGGCAGCCGTCCACGCAGTCTCCGCGTGTCGGGTGCTGTACTTCAACTGCGACAGCACAATCCGGTCCGCGCTCGCTACGTCACGCCCCCCGAAATACTCGGCGACATCGACCGTCTCGTACTGCTCGTCCGGGTCGTCGACAACAGCGAGGCCCTCGACCGTGACAAGCTCAAGCTCCGCGCCAGGGGAAACGAGCTCAAGAGCCCGCCCAGCCGTCCACCAGAAGTGGAAATCATCCCCGGCATTGGACTCGGTCGCGCCCACCCGCACTCCTCCCGCACCACCGACGACACGCCACAACCTACCCAACCAGACCTCAGCCCGGACGCAACAAGCGCAGCCGAAGCTGACACGTGATCGGCCATGGCCGGGAGCGCACGGCGGACGCCGGGCACGACAGCGGCGAGAAGCGGAGTTGGGGACTGCTCACCACCACCGCGACCTGGGAGAGGGCTGCGTCAATGCTGGATTTCGAAGGCTCACGCAGGGCGCTGCGCTCCCAGGACCCAGGTGCGTTGCTGGGACTGCGGAGAGGAAGTGGCTGGCCGCGAAGGCGGAGCCGTACGAGCCGTAGAACCCTCGTGCGGTGGAAAAGGTGGAGGAGTTAGCGAAGGACCTGTGCCTGGCGTCCTTCGCGCTGGGCGAGTTTGCGCGCCATCTCATCTCCTCAGAGCTGAGCATCAAAGGCTCAGACCCACGGGCTTGTCGAGCTCCTTTGTGACGTGGTCGGGCAGCTCACGCCTGGCAGCACCACAAACTCACTTAAGGACGTTGCCCCAGCCCACGTCGACGGCAGGGAGTTCGAACGGCTCGCGGACCTCACCGGGGCACTGGAAGCAGAAGGCGACCGGCCGCTCGGGGTCAGCGAGTGTGCGCACCCCGCGCACCAGTGTGTCGGGGCCGCCGCAGGCCGGGCACGTCTCGTATGCCGGCGCCGATCCGTCCACCGGAAACGGGTCGGATTCCAGGAACTCCACCGCGTAGCAGAGGGCGGCCGAGTCGGAGGGCATGGTCGCACCACAGAGCAGGCAGGAGCTCAGCAGGAGTGCCTTCTCGTTCGGGTCCGGAAGTACGAGGTGAGCCCACTGGCGGCACTCCGAGCACTCCACAGTGAGCTCGCGGTGCGCGGACAAGGTGCCCTCGAGCCGCTGCAGCCTCTTCTTCACGAAGCTTCGGATCTGGAGCAGACCTCCGCGGATTCGCTCCATGTCAACTTCGAGTGCCTCGCGGGCTTCTTGGCCCAGGGTCGGAAGAAGCTGCTCGTCAAGGAACCGGATGAGGAAGTCCAGAACTTCGGCCGTCTTGCTCTCCACTGCGCGGGCGTTGGCCGCCTCCCCGATCAGACCGTAGTGCTGGAGGGCGTTGCGGTGTTCGGCAAGCTTTTTCAGGGCCGCGGCTTCCCCTGCGCTGATCTGGACGCGAGCGATCTTCTGCAGGCGGTTGACCGTCTCCTCGGGGCTGCAGCTGAGCAGTGTGCCCTTCACGAGTTCGTCGTGACTCGCGCGGGCCGGGTCTTTGAAGACGAGCGCCCAATGCTCCTGCTGCAGCCGGGCCTTGAGGAGAACCTCGGCGCCGGCGGCCAGGTGCAGAACGGCGTACTTCAGATCCCGGGCGCTGACCCGCTCCTCGTCGGCCTCGAGGTGCTCGACCACGCTGATCAGGTAGTCTAGGCCGTTGTTGATCGGAGGGAAGTGCACTTCGCTGCCGGGGTGTTCGACGGTCCGGCCCGGGTCGTACACCCGCTGCTGCGCGACGCCCGGCTGGCGCAGGCTGCCAGGGACCGCCACGTGGGCACCGTGCACATCGATCATCACGGACGGGTTGTCTGGGTGGTCTGCGACCAGCGAGGGCAGTTCGGCAGTGGGCTCGGTCATGATCCAAGGCTATCGGCATCACCGGCTCGGGGACTTACCGGTGGGCTCGCGTAATCAACTGTCGCCGGCTCCTTGAGGAGCCCGGTCGACGTACAACCGATGGACGGACCGGCCGCCCCAGTGCAGGGCGCCTGGCCGGTGCTCGCCGCCGCGGCGCTGGGCCCACCGCTGCACACTGCCGGAGCCCGTGCCGACGCCGCCCAGGAACAGGCGCTGACAGCAGGCGCCAGGGCCGCACAAGCGAAGACCCGGAGTCTGCCGAATCTGGCCCGTCGATGCCGACGGTGAGTGGATCGAGGAACCGGGCGGAACCGGGAAGGTCGCCCTTTCCCTCGCAGACCGCCCGCTCGACCCCGAAGAAGTCCCAGTGCTCCACCCGAACCTCGGCATCGCTGTCGGAGACGAACTCCCTGCACGTCGACGCCCTATACGGGAGTACATGTCCATCGATAGAATGCGGCGCTGAGGCCCTGTGAGGTTCCAAAAGCCCCGCACGGGCTGTGAGCTGGGCGTTCGCCACCTGTCGTGTTCTTCTTCAAGCGGTGTTGCGGTACTCGTGGATGAGCCCGCCAAGGACGTTGTGGCAGTGGACGCGCTGAGCGGGGAAGGGGCTGGCGTCGGGATCGTCGGCGGGGGCGCGAAGCTGCAGTTCCCGGTGGGGCCTGCCGGTGTTGTAATGCGCGGCGTACTCGGTGAGCACGTGCCGGGCGTGCTGCTTGTTGCAGAGGGTATCCGGGGGATTTTCTCCGCCTGGTTCCTCAGACCTGTCGCTGCTCAGCCTTGCCGAGCGCCGACAGCACGCCCGTTGGATTCCCGATCAGGTCGAGCAGGGCGCTGGTCCGACGCGCCCACCGAACTGGATCGTCGCCCTCGGCGAACGCCGCGGTCGACGTGAACTGATCCCGGAGGTTGACCGGCAGACGGCCAGCCAGCGCCGCCGCGAGCTCACGGCCCAGGACAACTCGCGGCGAGGCCGGCCGCACGAAGCGGGCCGGCTTGCCCGCCGCCGGGACGGGGGCGTCGGAAGCGGTCTCGAGGGCCAGGGCGGCCTCTCTCACCCAGTCGGCGTCCCAGGCATCCGGGAGCGGAACTGGCACCTGCTGAACGCCGGCGATCGCTTCCCGCCTCAGCGCCAGGGAGAGCCCGCCGGGGTTTCGTGGTAATTGAGGTAGCGGGCAACGCCGACGCCCGGAGGGCAGACCTCGTCGAGGACGACGTCGCCCACGAAGTCGCTGGGATCGACGAGCCAGCCCTCGCGAACCACGACGGACGGACGCAGATGGACTCGGTACAGGTAGAACTGGTTGCCCCGGTCGGCCTGGTCACGGATCCGCCTGAGCATGTTGTGGACCGCGGCCTCGTACGTGCCGATGTGGAGCGCCTTCGCCCGCTGACGTGCGGCCCAGGCGGCGACACGCTCGTCGCCGCCCATCCTCATGCGGGTCTCGGCCGTGAGGACGGCGGCCGGATCGAAGTCCCTCCTCGGCCAGTCCGGCTGCGTGCTCGTGTGGTACCAGGAGACGGTCACAACCCAGTCGTCGTCGAGCGCCGGTTCGTCGGGATCGACCGTCACCCGGGGTGCGTCCTCGTGCTCGCACGTCAGGCCGCAGCCGGGGCACTTCTCTCCGCCTCGCTCCCATCGGTCGATCCAGTCCAGATCGACGCGCCACTGGTGGCCGCACGCCCCGCACAGCATGCGCCGGTCGCGCGAGAAGTCGATCCACCGTTCCATGGAACCATTCTCCTCGTGAACTAAGTCCGAGACAGGAAAAGCGCCATCGCGAGACACACGACTGTGCGCATCAGGGAGCCACCACCAACCTGAAGTCGCAGATTGAGGGGTTGGTGTGACCGATCCTCGGGGGTGCTCGTGCTCGTCACGGGCGACTGTCTGCGGAGAAGATCGTCCGTCAGCGCGGTCGGCGCCCGAGTCGAAAGGCGGTTGACGGGATCGTCCTGTAGAGGGGAGCATCCGTAGCTGTCGCCGATCGAAGCCGCAACCGATGACCTGCAAGGTCTCGCTGTTCTCTGGAGTGTCGGCGAGGCCCATGCCCACGATGTCGTCGAAGCTGACTGCTCTGCACCCGTTGCCGGACTAGACAGCCCGGCACTACGCATTCTCGCCGGATACACACGTGCCGAGGCGGGGTACGACGTTCGGGACCTGCTTCCCGTCGGACTCGCGACGAGTTGGACCTTGTGTTCTACCCGCGCGACAGCGAGGCCGGGCAGGACGCTGCCGTGCGGGCGCTCGTGCATCAGATGCTGGCGGGCCGGCTGACGCCACAAGAGCTTGCTATGCGCATCCACCAGCGGTTCAGTCACCAGCTACCCCTGGCCGAGCGCCTTGCTGAGCTTGATGACGAGTACGGCATCATCGAGTACGGGAACAGGACGTTGGCCTAGCTCGGTGCGGACGTCACGGCCGAAGCTCAGCGTCCTGCGCATGGTCGGCCCGGCCAGAACCGACTTTCGTAGCAATCGATCCCTGAGCAAGCGGTCGTCAAAAAGCAGGACGAGACAGTTCCTCCGCTTCCGGGAGCGGCTGCATGAACGGGAGAATCGACTTGAACCGGGACGCCCCACTCCGACTCCTGGCCAGCCCGATCTTTCGGACCTATAGCCATCATGCAACAGCCCCTGGCCGTCGTGAGCGCGCGAAACCGGTGGCTGATCCGTACCAATATGTGGTGAGGTTAGCCAGTGAGTTCTAGATCAAAGCGCCGCAAGGTACGAAACAAACGGCAGCGCCACTCCGTTCCAGCATCGTCAGAGTTTGACCCGCATGCACAGGTCATAGTTGACACCTGGGGCACGCTGGAAGCGCTCCTGGAGCAATTTGCTGCGGCCGAGGATCCTGTAGAGGCGATCAGTGCAGCGTTCGACGAGGCCCTCGCCGGGTTCGTCCAGAAGCTGCAGCGCTTCGATGCGATCCGGCTCATCGAGGTGGCTCGTCTGGCGTTCCTGCCCTTCGCGCCGGAGGGTGCGATGCCGGTCACGGCGGAAGCAGACGCCGCGTACGTGGAGTTGCTTGCACTCATTGCTCTCGCGTCTCAGCAGGATGCGGCAGCCGCAGGAGCCCTCGACCACGACGCGGTCGAGGACCAGGAAATGAGCCACTTCATCTCCGAGGCGAAGGAACAGCTAGTCGCGCTTCTGCACCTTGCGCAGCTGCGGTCCTTTGCGACGGTGGACCGGACTAACAAGCTCGCTGTGATGTCACTCCTCATTCAGGGCACCGAGGTTTGGATTCGCAACCCGTCCTACCCGGAGATGGTTGAGGCGACCAACCTTGCGCTCCTGGACGGCGACCCGATCGTTCGTGCGGCTCTCAACGTAGAGCTCGGGTTTGACTCCACCGACGCCCTGGCTGTTCTCAACGCGTGCCACCACCTGCAACAGGTCAACATGAACGGCCGCATGGAGGCGATGGCCACGGCGGCAGAGAACGCGATTGCATCCACGCGAGATGATGAGCTCAATCCGGAGCTGACGGAACTGGCCAGGGCCGGGTTCGTGTCGCTGTTCGAGCCCAGCGCTGACGAAGCCACGGTTGCGATCGAAGATGCTGCCGCTCACACGGGCATCGCCGAGGAACGTGTCCGAGCTGTCGTCGGTCGGTTCCGCCTCGATCTGGGGACGACCACGCCGGCGGAGGTCATCGACAAGTTCACTGTCGGCAACAATCCGCTGCGCATGCGGCCCTTGATCGCCAGTGACAGTGCGCGCATCATGCTGCCGCACCCTGCACTCAGTGTGGTCGCCGTCCGGGAGAACCTCGAAGCGCATCTCAAGACGTCTTCCGCATGGAACACATACGCGAAGCACCGTGGCGACCTCCTGGAGTCCCGCACACGGGCAGCGCTCGGTCGGGTGCTGCCCGGCGCTCACTACCGGGACGCGTTTGAGTACTACGTTCCTGTGAACGACGCCGAAGAGAGGACTGCTGATCCGGCGAAGTACACCAAGCGCGTCGAGGGTGACCACCTTGTTGTCCTCGACGATGTCGCGATTATCGTCGAAGACAAGGCCGTCGCCTTGAGCGCTCTTTCACGCGGTGGCAAGACCGCACGTCTCCGCACCGATCTGACCGGCATCATCACGAAGGCGGCCGAGCAAGCCGGTCGGATGCGGGACGGGATCGAGCGCGACGGTGGTCTCCGTATCGAAGGCGAAGGATGGGTGGATCTCAGCCATATCCGCGAGATCCACACCATCACCGTCAGCCTCGATGACCTCTCCACCGTCATGACGGCCACTGCGGAACTGGTGAGGGCGGGCTTGCTCAGTCTCGGCAGCATCCCGTGGACCGTGTCGCTGCACGACCTTGAACTCATCACCGAACTCGTTGCTCGGCCAGCTGAGTTCCTCCTCTACCTTCGGCGGCGCCGCAACCCTGACGTCACCGTCATGTTCAACGCGCCCGACGAACTGGATCTGTTCCTGTACTTCTTCGAGGCGGGCCTTTGGGTCGAACCCGACCCCGCACGGGTACGCACCGCGTTCCCGTTCATGCCCGAGCCAACAACTGCGGAGCTGCGCCGCTACCGCGCACAGAAGCCGGTCTTCTTGAGTAGCCGTACCGACGCCCTGGACCAGTGGTACTACACCAAGGCCCGCGCCGGCGATGACCAGGAGACTGCGCCGAAGCCGGCGATGCCAGCGCCTCCGGTCGCGCCACTCATTGACGAATTGCAGTCACGAAACGTCACCGGTTGGCTGAGTATCGGTGCAACACTTTTGTCAGGGGCAACGACGGCCCAACACCAGTTCGCACGAAACGGCGACGACCTGCTGAACAGCCCGTCGCCGAGCGGCAGCGGCCGCAGCCTCACCGTACCTGCCACAGGGAGCGTGGATCCAGCTGAAGGATGGCTTCTCGTCTGGGCCACTCGCCCGGCCGGGAAAGATCCAGTCAGCGAAGAGAAGAGACTCCGCGACTACCTGCGTGCAAAGAAGCATCAGCTCGGCATCCCGCGAGGCGTCGTCTTCCTGTACGACGAGCCAACTCGGGATCTTGTCGGGGCCTACTACGACGGGCACATCGGGCCGCTTGACGCCACGCTCACGGCATCCCTCAACTCGTTGCGGCCCGCCTCGGACCTCCAGAATCGGCTCCACCCCAACGCCAAGCGGTCGCCGCGCGGTAAGAGGTGACCCCCGAAAACTAGCGTGATGCGGAAGCAGCGGAAGTATGAGGGCCTCCAGACTGGACCAAACTGGTTGAGTCGTTCGTCCATATTGATCAGAAACGGTTTGGTTTCTGGGTCGTTGGTGGTGTGTGAGCGATCTGGTGGGGGACGCGCGGCATCTGTCGCCGTTGGCGCAGGAGGCCCTTCGGCTGCGGGCGGTGGCCGCGTTGGTGGCGGGGCGGGACCGTGAGGACGTGGCGGCGATGTTCGGGGTGTCGCTGAAGGCGGTGGACGGCTGGTGGGCGAAGTGGCTGGCTGGCGGCCGGGAGGCGCTGGTTATGCGGCCTCGGGGCAAGCCGGTCGGGGTGCACCAGGTGCTGGACGAGGCCGAGCAGGGCGCCGTGCGGCAGGCTGTCCTTGATCACCGGCCCTGTGACGTGGGGCTGAGCGGGCAGTTGTGGACGCGGCGGCTGGTGGGCGAGCTGATTGCGAAGCTGTACGGGGTGCGGCTGACCGAGCCGGGTGTGGGCAAGTACCTCAAGCGGTGGGGGCTGTCGTTCCAGCGGCCGGACAAGAGGGCCGTCGAGCAGGACCCGGAGGCTGTCCGGCGCTGGCACGAGGAGACCTGGCCGAGGATCCGCGCGCGGGCGAGGAAGGACGGCGGCGAGATCCTCTTCGCCGACCAGGTCGGCATCCGATCCGACCAGGTCACCGGCCGCACCTGGGGCGAGAAGGGCAGGACACCCGTGGTGGGGCGCAGCGGGAACCGGTTCTCGGTGAACGCGATGTCGGCGATCAGCACCAAGGGCCGGATGCACTTCATGGTCTTCACCGAGCACTTCACCGCCGAGGTGATGTGCCGCTTCCTGGACCGGCTCGCCGGCCACTTCGACCACAAGGTCCACCTCGTGGTCGACGGACACTCCGCCCACCGCTCGAGGAAGGTCCGCGACTGGCTCGCCGCCCACCCCGACGACGTCGAGCTGCACTTTCTGCCGCCGTACTCGCCCGAGCTCAACCCCGACGAACTCGTCAACGCCGACCTCAAGCGCAGCCTGCCCAGACAGCACCGGGCCCGGAACCAGGCCGAACTCGCCGCCGAGACCCGCCGCTTCTTTCACAGACGCCAGCGGCAACCGCACATCGTCCGCGGCTACTTCGGCGGCCTCACCGTCCGCTACGTCCTGAACGAGAACCCCATGAGTTTCTGATCAATAACTGCGGCGGTGACAAGCTGACGGGCGCCGAATGGCGCGCCGACGCCACGACGTACTTGTTCGTCCAAGCCGTCGCCGCACTGCTTGCACGCCAGCAGATTGCCACTCTTTACCGCGGTCTCCAAACGCGAACACCGTCCGCTCCACAGCACTCGATGTTGCTGCGGCCAACCGTGCATGGGCTGGTTAGGGCCGTCGGCGGAGCGGCGTTGACATGGGCAGTCACGCAGCTGCGCTGGGCGTCGAGTGAGGGCTCGTACTACCTGCCAGTCAACGTTCGATGTGGTATCGGCTTTGAGAGACAACGGCCTGGCGGAGCTTGGCGGTGAATTCCGGTGTGCGGGCGATGCGGTCGACACCGCCGGCTTTGCTCTGACGCAGGGCGCTCTTGAAGTTCTGCTCCAGCGTGCCCGCCATACGGGACATGAGGTCGTCGCTGAGGTGGTCGAGGTCGATGTTGAGCAAGTCCCGCGGGGTGGGCTGCCTCAGCCGGGTCAGGGTGTGGGCGGACATAGCTGCCAGGGGGTAGAGCCAGTTCTCCAGGGTTTCTCCCAGCAGGGGCCGGTCTTCGGCGTACTGAGCGAGGAAGGTTCGTAGGCGGGTGTGGACATCGAGGCAGAGGCGGTAGATGTCCAGGTCGTGGCGGGGGGAGAAGATCTGCGCGTAGTGCTGGTCGTCCAGTAGCAGGGCGTCCGAGTGTCGCAGGGCGGTATGTGGTTCGCGCTGGACGAAGGCGGTGAACTCCCGGGCCAGACGGGTCATGCTGATGACCCGGTCGAGGGGGAAGCCGAGGTTGCGGTAATAGCTGGCGCGGCGTTCGTAGTAGTAACCACCGGCGTGGCCCAGGCTTTCCTCGATGTCCTTCTGGATGGCTTCGGTGGCTCGCAGGGCGCCCGCCGGCAGCTGCGTCTGGCTGTTCGTGGCTCGGATGATGCGGTCGCGGGCGGTTCCGGACTCGGGTGCGACCACGATCTTGACCAGAAGGGAGCGGTCGCGGTGCTGGCCGCCGTTCTGGAAGTAGCTGTAGATCTCATGGCTGGTCTGCAGCCCGTTGACGATCTGCGGTTCTTTGACAACGATCCTTTTGCCTGCGATCTGGGCAGCGTCGGCGACCACGGTGACACCGTTGTTGAACCACCAGAAATCCTCGCCGGTGCCGGACTTAAGGGTCTCGCCGATTGCGTTGTTCACCGCAGTGGACCCGGCGTAGTCGCGCACGTTCGATTCGAACAGTTCCAGTCGCAGCGCTTCGTTGTCGGAGGTGATGAAGCGGTAGTACTCGTCCAGGCGGGCCAGGCAAACGTATCCCTCGCCGAGTGAGGTGCTCATCGGGGTCTCGGTGAACACCAACTGCGCGACCGCTTTGGCACCTCGGGCGGTGCGTTCGCGTAGGTCAGCGGCGTTGAGGTACTCCAGATCTGCCTTGGTGTCCGAAGTGATCTTCGCGAGCTCTCGCCGCAGCCGGTCTCCCTTGGCCTTCACGTTGGGGTGCGGCGTCTCGGCGGCTTTGTTGGCGTAGATGACCTTGATACGGACCTGCGGGAACGATGACGCCAGCTCTTCGAGGATGTGCAGGAAGCGCCGTGTGCGGTCCAGGAGCTTGGCGTTCGTGTGTGCGGCCAGGTCATCTTCGTCCCGGCTCATGTCCAGGAGCGTCGGCAGATGGAAGTGGAGCTTCTCGACAACGGTCTCTTGGTAGCCCGTCGAGGTCTTGGCTTGCAGGATCACCAATTCGATCTTGCCGGCACGCGACGGCAGGAACTGATGGGCATCGGCGGTGACGTAGCGCTCGTCCACGAAAGTCCAGATGCCGTCGATGCCGCAATCGTGGGCACCGTCCACGATGCCGTCCATGATTTCGTCGTTGTCGAGGTCCCAGTCCTGCAGGGCCTTGTCGGCAGCGAAGAACGTGAAGAAGTCGTCCCTGTTCTTGTCTGGCGCCAGCTTCCGATGCTGGTCCTCCAGGATGCGGTCGAGTAGCCGCTGGTCGTTGTTCTGTGCGGACGTCATACAGCACCACCCCCCACTAAGAAGCTGTTCTCTTTTCGATCTTGAGAGATGTGCGTCGAACGGGAGTCCCGATCGGGTGATCGCGGGGCGCTGGACGCATACGAACAGGGCCTCCTGAACAGCTCGTTGGTGTCGAATCACCG
>NZ_JAVRFH010000065.1:0-31557 GCF_031845825.1 Streptomyces lancefieldiae
ATCCGCCCGCGCGAACGGCTCGAACATCTCCGCCGCGAAGTCCTCCAGATCACACCGGACCGCAGCCAACTCCCCACCCAGCACACCCGGTCAACGACACGACCAATCAAGAAGACACGCCACCACGGACCGCACATGACCAAGCACTACTAGCCGTTCGTGGCACCAGCGCACTTCACGGGCCCCGGTCTCTGCGGGAGCTGTAGCAGCCCGGGTGGAGCAAGGGGTCGCCGTGAAGTGGGCTCGTGCCACCAACCTTCACGTGCGAGTGCATCGAACAGTGCTGACGGTCGTAAGCGACCGATGTCGCCTCTCTTCTACGAGACTTCGACAAGTCCGGTTCCATCAAGACGTCCACCGGCGGTTACGACCGTCAACTTGCGAGTGGTGGCAGCAGCAAAGACACCGAGTGCCGCCGATCTCGCCAAAAGACGTCTTCGCCTGGACTACTGAAGGCATCCCCACAGCGCCCCCGCGACCGCCACCACCGCGAGCGCCAGGCCGTGCACCTGACTAGAAACGAGAGGCTCCTCGGTATCCACCAGATGTCACGGCCAGCACTCGAACATCCGAAAGAGCAACCGCCCCAACGGAATGTTCTTCACATGGGATTAGGACTACTGCGCGGCCCTCGGCGTCACCGCGCTGGCGCCCGGAATCCTGCTGCCCCTCCCGGTGTACCGGTACCGCAAGCACCCCGGGCAGATGACGGCCCAGGTCGGATACGACCAGTTGGAGGCGGCGGCCCGGGAGCACGCCTGGGCGTACGGGCGCAGCCTGCGCGCCGTCCTGCGCGGTGGCGAGGACCTGGTCCGTGGCTGAGGCGCAGATCGTCCTGTCGCACAGTCGGGAGTCGGGGATCGTCGCCATCGCCTCGGGCGAGCAGTATCCGTGGGCGCGCACCGCCCTCGCGGAGAGTGGCTTCCAGCGGGACGACGACGGGGTCTGGCACCTGCCCGCGGGCGGCACCCAGACCACCGTGGTCGATCTGGTCACGTGCGCGAAGCGGCACCGCGCCAGCGTGCACACGAGCAGCCGCCGGTTCATCGGCGACGCCGCCCGCGACCTCGCGCGCCTGCTGCCCGGCCAGTGGCATGCCTCGGTCGAGGTCTATGCGCACCCTGCCTGGCAGGAGGACCTGGTCCCGTGGATCTGGGACAGCGGCGAACTCGGCCGCGTCGTCCGGAGCGAGCGGATCCCTTACGCCGCGGTCCTCACCGACGCGGAGCAGGGCACCACGCTGTTGTTCGTCGAGCGGCCCGGCCGTCATCTCGGCTACCTGGTGGGCGCCTTCTCGCCGGAAGGGCTCGAAGGGGGCTACGGCGATCCCCACGCTCCGCGCAGCATCGTCCTGCCGCCGTTTCCCGGGCGGGCTGCTCAGGCCCTCACCGACCGGTACCTTCCCGCCTACGAGCAGGCCGTCCATGCCCGCCAGACGTCGGCCATCGCCGGCGTGCTCGGGGACATCCGCTCCGAGTACGACATCTGGCAGGCTATGAACGCCTCCGGCCGCTACAGCGACGCCACCCCGCTGAGCGCCGCCGCCCTCGGCGCCTCGACGGAGCTGTTCCTCGACCACGCCTGGCGCCGTTTCCTGACCGTCGTCGACCACGCCCCGACGCTGCTCGACCGGTGCCGGCCCGCGAACAGCCCGTGGCCCGGCGACGCTGCAGCCCTCTCCCGTCTGGCCGACGCCGTGAGCGATGCCGAAGCCCTGGTCGACGAGATCGTCCACGGTGGTGCCGTGTCGGAGCAGGAGCGCCGAGCACGCGCGTGGCCGGCCATCGAGACGTGGCTCACCGACGGCGACGCGTTCTTGCGCCAGGCCCGCCTGAGCGCACCCCACCGCCGCCCGGCCCTCCCCGTCACAGCGCCAGCCCGCCCCCTCGCCGCCGCCCGGTCGGCGTACCGCAGCCACTGACCGTGCCACCCCGACAACGTCTGGAGACTTCCGCCCCTTTGCAACCCGGCACCCACTTCTCCTTCGGCGACCACAAGGAACACGGCTTCGTCGCCTCCTTCACCTCCGCCCTCCCCAGCCACCTCGCCCACTGGTTCCTGGAGCGCGAGCAGTTCGAGCCCGTTCCCGGTGAACCCGGGCTGTACCGCATCAGCGAGCCCGAGCGCGACGGAGTCCGCCGCACCCGCCAGGCCGTCCACGACCTGCGCCGCCACGGTTACACCGTGCAGGCCGACATCCGCCTCAACCCGGCCCTCTCTACCGGCCCGCCGCGCCCCGTCCGGCCCTACGGGCTCCAGGAGCGCCGCAGCAGGCTCGCCCAGGCCGCCGCCGGCCGAACGAAGCAGCGCACCACACCGCCCACCACCTCCCCTCCGTCGGCCCGGCCGATCCCGCCGAAGCCCACCTACGCTCCCACCGTCCACCTGACGGCCGCAGCCGGCGGACGGTCCCTATGACACCCGCGAACAGTCCGGCCCCCGACAGTCCTTTGCCGGCCGCGTCCGCACTGGCCAGCAAGGCACGCGACTTCCGGCTGCGGATGGCCGTCATCGACTGCGAGACCGATGCCGCCCTCGACATGACACGCGACCGGCACGGCCGCACCGTCCACGCAGACGCCGCCGCAGCTGCACGAGCCCACCGTGACAAGGCGGCGGTGGAGGCGTACGCCACCCACCTCGCCCCGCACGCCGAGGCTCTCCTCGATGCCGCCCGACTCGCGCTCGACGAGTTGCCGCCCGCCCGGCACCTGACCGGGTGGCGGGCCGTCCTGGACGGCTTGGCATCGTCCGCCGCCGAGATCCGCCGGGCCCTCGACCGGCCGGCCGCGCCCGGCTCTCCAGCCGAACGTGCTCAGCACGCGGCTCTGTGGCCGCATCTCACTGCCTGGGCGGACTACAGCCCGATCGCCAGCAACCTCGCCGACCAGCGCGAGGGCCAGCACCACCAGGCTCCGCTGACCGACGAGGAACAGCAGCTGTGGACCGACAGGGCCCGGGCCGCGCAGACGCGTGGTGCGCTGGAGCTGACCGAGTCGTGGTATGCCGCCGACGGACAGCCGATCACCCTCGCTTACCTGGTCGAGGACGACGACTCCACCGTGGTCGCGCTGCGCGGCGACCCGGGCGTACCGGGCTGGCAGGTGATCGGGCATTTCGCCCACGAGTACGAGGCGGGCAAGGCCCTGCCCGCTCCGGTCCCGCCCGGCGTGCTGCGCTCGGACATCTCCCGGTTCAACCGTCCGGCGCCGGCCCCGGAGCTGTCCCTGCAGGACCTCATCCGCGACGTCGTCGAAGGCCACAGTGCCGGTGACGCATCGAACGCTCTCCTGGGAGCTGTCCAGCGCGGCTACGCCGCCGGCCCGATGGTCCGCCTGCAGGAACTTCTGGAGACGAGCGGTCAGTTCGCCAGCGCCCTGGAGACCGTGCAGGGCCGTCAGATCGCCGCCCGCCTCTCAGCGCTGGGCCGGCAGATCGAGTTCCTCACCCGCGAAGTCGAAGAGGCAGCCGAGGACCTCGGTGCGACCGTCGCCGTCCTGCCCCCGCACCGCACCCCCGTGCTGCGCACCCGCCCGCGCCCGGCCGTGGACACCACACCGCCCGCGCCGCCGCCCCGCGCCAGCATGACCGCCCGCCACCGATAGGAGATCTGCTTTGCCCGAAGCACCAGCAGAGCCGTTCATGCCGATCCGGCACACCATCACCGGTGAGATCACCACCACCGGCTACAACGCCGCCGCCCGGCGGATCCTGCTCCAGGACGGCTTCGAAGAGACGCCAGGCTGCGCCTGCCGAGCGACGGAACCCGGTACGGAGCCGACGCACGGGCCTGCTCGGCAGCCAGCCAGCTGCTCGTCGCCGGCCATCCCGTGCACCTGGACCGAGCCCTCGACCGGCCGGTGAGCGCCGACGGTACGCCCCGATTGGCCCGGTCGCCGATGTCGGCACAGCCCGTGATCCCCTCCGAGAGCGGCCGGCCTCTTTAGCGCATCGCCCACCCCGCCCCCACCCACACCTGTTGAAGGGTTCTCGTTTTGACCACACCCGGGCCTGCCAGACCAGCGCGCACCAAGGGCGGTGAACTACGGGCCAAGGTGGCCCGGCTGCTGGCCGACCGGCCGGCGGACGCGCTCACCATCGGGGACATGGCCCGGCAGCTGGGCCACTCCCACGGCGCCGTCCGCAACGCCGCGCTCACCCTGGTGCGACGCGGCGAGGCCGACCAAAGCGGGGCCGGACAGCCGGAGTTCCGCGCGAACGCGAAAACCGCCGCAGCCGCGCAGAGGGCTGTGATCAGCCCACCGGGCACCCACTCTCCCCGCGCCCAGGCGGCCACGGCCCGTACGACCTACACCGCAGCAGCCGCGCCCAGGCAGACCGGCCCGATCCGCCGCGCGGGGGGCCAGCTCTACCACCCCCGGGAGCTGGCCGATCTGCCTGACGTCGAGGCGTTGAACCGCTTGCGCGACGCCGACGTGCCGGTGCTGCTCTACGGCCCTCCGGGCACCGGCAAGACATCGCTGGTGGAGGCGGCGTTCCCGGACCTGCTCACCGTCGCCGGTGACGGCGACACCACGGTCGGCGACTTGATCGGCGAGTACACACAGGACGACGCGGAAGCCTACGTCTTCCAGTACGGTCCGCTGGTCACCGCGATGACCGAGGGCCGCGCCCTGCTGATCGACGATGCCACCTTGATCTCACCGAAGGTTCTGGCGGCGCTGTATCCCGCGATGGACGGGCGCAGGCAGATCCAGGTCAAGGCCCACAAGGGCGAGACCATTAAGGCCGAGCCGGGCTTTTACGTGGTAGCGGGCCACAATCCCGGCGTCCACGGCGCGGTGTTGACGGAGGCGCTCGCGAGCCGGTTCAGCGTGCAGATCCAGATTGGCACGGACTATGACCTCGCCCTGGCCTTGAGGATCGATGCCCGGGTGGTCAGGGTCGCCCGACACCTCGCCCACCAGGTCGAACTCGGCGAGCTGGGCTGGGCCCCTCAACTGCGGGAACTGCTGAGCTACCAGAAGACCGAGGCTGTCCTCGGCACCAGAGCCGCGCTTGCGAACCTGGTCGGCATCGCTCCTGTGGAGGATCGCGATGCCGTCGCCGACGCCGTCACCAAGGCTGTCGGCGTCAAGAAGATCGCGCCTCTCACCCTCGGCAAGCAGCTCCCCGCCTCGGCCGCCCGGCAGCCCCCGGGCAGCACCGGCTCCGCACACCGGGGCCGCACGCGATGAGCGCCCACCACCACGTCCAGTCCCCTGCCACCACCCGGGACGACGACGCCGACCTCGCGCGCTGGGACGACGACGGCGCCCCGCCCGCGCAACCCCGTTCCTCCCCGGCCGCGTGGCTGCGCGTGGGAGCCGAACTCGGCGACCGGCTGGTCGCCCTCTCCGGCCGCCAGGACCTCCTCGTCACCTGCCGCCCCGGCACGCGCAGCGGCGCACCGGCCGCGTTCTTCCCCACCCTGGGCGAGGTCGAGTTCGACGCCCGCCTGTTCGCCCCCCTCCAGCCCCACGAGATCCATCCGCGGATCGTGGGCGACGAGGAGCGGTATCCCGCCGCCTGGGGAGTGTTCGTCCACGAGGCCGCGCACGCGGCCCACTCCGTCTGGACACAGCCTGCCGGAGCGGACCCCCGTGTCGTCGAGGCCGCGCTCCTACTGGAGGAGAGCCGCGTCGAAGGCGCACACCTGATCACGCGGCCCACGGACCGCACGTACCTGCGCACCAGTGCCCGAACCCTGGTCATGCCCGACATCGCCCACCCCACCCTCCTGGGCATCGAGCAGGCCGCCGCCGTGGCGGCCCTGTTCCTCGGCCGCCGTGACGTCGGCATCCTGGACGCCGGCGAGACCCGGGCCGTCGCCGATCTGTGCGAAAAGGTGCTGGGTGCAGACCTGCTGACCACCCTCACCCGCATCTGGACCGCAGCTCACCAGTGCGCCGACCACGACGCCACGACCATGCTCGCGCGCGGTCAAGAATGGTGCGACGCTCTGGACGCCGCGGCCCCCGCCCTGCCCGTGCCGGAGGGCCTCTCCGATCTGCTGTCCGGCGCCGTGAGGGTCGTCATGGACAGCACGGCAGCCACCGACGCGGCACAGGACGCAGCGGCCAACGCCATGGCGTCACGGTCCAAGGCGCAGGCGCAGGACCGCGCCCAGCGAGCCCGCCAGCGACGCAAAGCCGCCGCCACCGCCAAGTCGGTCTTCAACGCCCGTAGCACCACCGTCCACCCCGACGGCACACCGGCACCCTCCGGCAACCCGGTCACCGGCACCCGCAGGCCCACCGCCGCCGAGCAGAGTGCCGCCGCGCGCCTGAGCCGCGCCCTGCGTGCCGCCGCCTACCGCGAGCGGACCGAGGAACGGACCACCAGCCCCACCCCGCCCGGCCGCCTCAACATGCGCGCGGCCCTCGCCCGCGACGCTCAGCGCGCCGCCGGGTCGGTCCCCACCGCAGAACCGTTCACCCACACCCGCCGCCGGAACTCCCCCACCCCACCACTGCGTGTGGGGATCGCCGTCGACGTCTCCGGCTCCATGCGTGCCGCCTGCAAGCCCGTCGCCTCCGCTGCCTGGATCGTGGCACGCGCAGCAGCCCTGACCGACCCCGACTCCCGCACCGCCACCATCGCCTACGACAGGCACCTGACCGCACTGACCCGGCCCACCCACCGAGCACCAGAGCGCGTGACGACGTTCGATGCCACCGGCGGCCACCACAACCTCGCCAACGCCATCGACGCACTCGACCACGGCCTCGAACTCAGCCGCCCCGGCGCCGGCCGCCTCCTCGTGATCGTCACCGACGCCCACTACGGCAGCGACGAAACCGCTCAAGCCGTCACCCGCGTCAAGCAGCTCACAACCGCCGGCTGCGCCGTACTCCAGCTCACCCTCACCGCGGAATCCCGCCACTTGCCCGGGACCACCTTGCTGCACCTGCCCCAGCCCTCCAGCGCTCCCGCCGCCATCGCCAAGGCGGCCACAGACGCCATCCGCAGGACCCGCTGAGACGACGCAGAAGGCGGAAGCGTCCCCGAGACCACCGCCAAGCACTCCAGACCACCCCCGTCCGTCGCATGACTCGTGCAACCCCAACCGTCAACGAAAGGCACTCGATTTGAAGCCCCAGACCAGCAGCCCGACCTCGAACGTAACGCCCATCAAACGGAATTCCCCGGGGGTAAGTACGCACTGGACCGTGGAGCACGCCTGCTCCCACCGGGTAGATCACGACCTGTCCAACCGCCCCGCCGACAAGCGGGCCGGCTTCGCCCGTTGGCTCGCGTCGAAGGACTGCACCGACTGCTGGAAGGCGGCGCGCGACGCCGACTCCGCGTCCAAGGAGAAGTGGCTCGCGGAGAAGCGCGCCGAGGAGCTAGAGGCAGCCGCCACCTGGGCCAAGCAGTTCGACATGCCGCAGCTGGAGGGCCCGGCCAAGGCCCTGGACTGGGGTGAGCGCTCCCGTCATCAGCTGATGATGGCCGCGCACACCGCCCTGGTCGTCGAGGGCAGTTGGGACGCGGCGGACTGGGCGGAGCTGGAGGAGAAGGCCCGCTCCATAAGTGGAGTCGGCCGAGGGCGCGTTACTGGCGTCTCCACCAGCCCGTTTCCCTCGGCCGCTCGCCCGAACCGGACGTGCGAGTCTCCCCGCATCCGGCTCTCCACGAGTCCCGCATCAGCTGATGCCGGTCTCCGGTCGTAGGGCCCACGGAGTGAGGATCTTGTTGCCTCGGTACCGGTAGCGAGTGATCGCTGTCCAGCCTGGAGGTCTGATCTCCACTCCGTTCGCCTCCGGCCACCACTTCCCGCCCGGGTAGTAGCGCCGAAGGATCCACTTCTTGCTGCGCTTCGGATGCTTCTTCACCAGCCAGGCCAGGCTCCGCCACCACAGGAAGTGGTCGAGGTCCTGGAAGGCTGCCTTGGAGGCACCGTGGCGGAAGTAGAGGGCCCATCCGCGGGTGATTCTGTTCAGTTGCCGGAACAGTTCGTCCGCGGTCTGGTTCGGTATGTGTCGTGTGGCCTCCTTGACCTTGCGCTTGACCGTCGCGCGCGACTTCCGTGACGGGTAGCTGTAGATCAAGTGCCGGTCGCTTCCCCACTGTTGGTGCCGTTGGATACGGAACCCCAGGAAGTCGAACCCCTCGTCGATGTGCACCACATGTGTCTTGTCCGGCGCGAGCCGAAGCCCGACCCGGCTCAAGACCCCGCCCACCTCGTCGAACAGGCGCAGTGCCTGTTCCCGGGTGCCCTTCACCATCACCACAAAGTCGTCGGCGTACCGGACCAGCCGGTAAGTCGCGCCTCCGCGCTGACGGAATCGGGTGCGGGATGCGTTGCTCCCGTGTGCCTGCCAGAGCCCGGTGAAGTGCTCATCGAGAACGGACAGGGCAACGTTGGCCAGCAGCGGCGAGAGAATGCCGCCCTGGGGAGTGCCGGTGGACGTGTCCCGGATGGCGTCCAGTTCGTCCAGCAGACCCGCCTTGAGGAACGCTTTGACCAGGCTCAGGACGCGCCTGTCCACGATGCGTCGCCGCACCAGCTCCATGAGAGCGGTGTGGTCGATCTCGTCGAAGCAGGCCGCGATGTCGCCCTCGAACACCCAGGTGTAGCTGCGGGGGTTCGTGGCGTAGTTGCGGATCTCCTCGATCGCGTCCTGAGCCCGACGTTCCGGGCGGAATCCGTAGCTGCACGGCTGGAAGTCGGCCTCCAGGATCGGTTCCAGTACCAGCTTCAAGGCCGCCTGCACGACGCGGTCGCGGACCGTGGGGATGCCCAGGCGACGGAGCTTTCCGTTCGCCTTGGGGATCAACCGCTCCTTGACGGGAAGCGGCCGGAACGTACGGGCCTTCACGTCTGCCCGCAGTTCCTCCAGCAGTCCTGCCGCGCCGTGCGCGCTGCGCTCGATGCCGTGGACGGTGCGACCGTCCACGCCCGCGCTGCGTGCTCCCTTGTTCTCCCGGACCCGTTCCCACGCCACAGCGAGGAAGGCCGGGTCCACCACGAGGTTGAACAGATCTCCGAACCGGCAACCTGGATCGGCCACCGCCCGATGGTGCAGTTTCGTCTGAATCTCCAGTACCCGCCGCTGGGCCCGGAACGGGCTCGACAGCATGGCGCCGATGTTCACCGGCGCGTCTTCTGGCATGACAGTCCTTCCGCTGCTCGACTCGCTGCCGCCCTTCGCCCTGTGACCGGCTTTCCCGGCCTCCGACTACTACGGCGGCTCCGCCCCGCATCCGGTCCGTCAGCCGACGGTGGGCCTATCCCGCCTCCGCTGGATGCGGACTGGTGGCGGGAGAACCGGTGCGGTTCCCGTGTTCACTTGCTGCCGATCGACGGGTTAGGTGCCCAGCTTTGCCCCGGAGGCCCCCGCACGTACGCCGCAGTTCTTCCGCGCGGACTGCCCGGTCGCGATGGCTTCGCTCCGGACGGGCGTCATCTCCACGATCTAGATGACAGCGCACCCCAACGCCGGCCCAGATCCACCAGGTTTCGAGCCGGCTCCACCTAACGAGGGTTCAAGCACTGGTTCCTCGCGTACACCTTCCCGTCTCGCTCGCCGGACCTGGACTGTCTGGCAGTGCCAGCCCATCCCGGCTTTGTCAGGGCTGCTTCCCACCCTCCCCGGCACCTCCCGGGTCAGGCTGCCCTCAGCTTCACCAGACCGCTGCGACGGTCCGGAGATGAAGGTCTTGCACCTCCATTCGGAACAACAAGCGCCTCACGGCGCACCCCCGTGCCGGATGGTGGATCGACCAGCGCGACTCCGAAGGCACTGACCTGCTCGAACTCCTCGACGCAGCCACCGAGGCGGACCGCGGGACGGAGAACCCGTTCCGCTGACGACGGGGCAACATAGCCGGGAAACGCCGGTTAGCCAAACCGGCGTTCCTCCGGACTATTGATGCTCCCACCCCGACAGCCATCGCGTGGAAGGAACCGCGTGCTCCCTCCGTCCTGGGACCATCAACCCACCCCCGTCACCGCCCTCACCCCCGACCCGCTCACGCCCACCCGAGATATCACCCACGCCCACTTTCAGACCGGGGACACCGTCGTCGTCCTCAAGGGGGTGGCCGGCGGAGAACTGTGGGGAGACTCCATGCGCATCGTCGCCCCCTCCTGGCACACCCCCACCGACGAGGACGGATGGCGACTGCGTGACCCCACCGGCGGTGCCCAGTCCTACGTCACCGCTCACCCCCGCTACCTCGTGCACCTCTCGCGCCGCTGCCCGGACTGCCTGATCTACCTGCGGGCCATGGAAGACGCCCTCCTCGCACGGTTCGCCGGCCGCGACGAGCTGATCGACTGCGGCTGGTACACCACCACCGCTCTGGGCCAGCTCGTGCACACCGCAGACGCCAGGGGCGGCTGGTGACTCCCCCCACGAACCGCCCCGACCGTGCCGCTGCGCTCCACAAGGCCAGGGCCCGAGCCACCGCAACGCCGGACGATCCTTCCTGGCCGCTGCGCCTGGCCGAAGACCTCCGCAACATCCGGGCCGACTGGAAAACCTCAGCCGAGGTGTGCGCGGACGCTGCCTGGGCGGCACGGTCAGCCGGCCGCAGCGTCCTGGGCCTGCTGTCCCCGGAGGACGTCTCCGCAACGGACCGTGATCCGATCACCGCCCGTATCTTGGCGCATCTGTACCTGAGCGCCTTTCGGTTCGACTTCCGCTGCCCCACCCTCCAGCGCCTCATCGAACAGCTCGCGCAGACCGCGCGTCAGCCGCTGGACTGCTACACCCGCGCCCTGTACGCCTTCGCGCTGCTGGGCCAGTCCCGCCCCGAGGGCCTGACGGTCATGGACGAAGTCCTCGCCACGGCCGAGGAGCACCCCAAGACCCTGCACCTCCTGCTGCACGGACTGTGGCTCGGCCAGGACCTTGACGAGGGTGCGGAGCGTCTCCTGGCCCTCAGCTCCCGGCCCGCCCTCGCCACCGGCACCGGCACCGACCCGATCGTCCTCTTCCGCGTGGCGGGTGCCCTGCGCCGGCTGGGCCGGTACGACGAAGGGCTGAGCGCCATCGACAGGGCGATCGACTGTCGTCCGCCGGGAGACATCTCGGTTCACGCCGACCTGGTCCGCGAGCGCTCGCTGCTCTGTGCAGCCCGCGACTTTTATCAGCGCCGGTCACCCGCCCGCACGTCGAGCGGGGTGCCGTCTTGATCCCCCGCCTGTACCCAAGGGCCCACTCGCCGCGCGAGCCGCTGGCCGAGGCGCTCCGGCGGCCCCTTTCCCCGAACGAGGGACTGACGGAGTACACCGTGGTCGCCCACTGGCCGGGCCTGGACTACTCCACCCCGGACGACGAGCAGAGGACCTGGACATCGGTTGAGTGGGCCGAGCACCTCGAAGATCCGTACCTGGAGCATCCGTTCGCTGCCAGCCCGGACGACGACCGGCACGCGATCCTCCATCTCGACGTCCGGCTCCATCCGGACGACCGGGAGCTGACAGGTCCCGAGTGGTCCGAAACCGCCCACCGGTTCGCGCGGGCCGCTGGTATCGAGGTGCCCGGCGCCGCAGAGCACGGCTGGCGGTGGATCGCTGTCCAGGGCCAGCCCGGACGTCTGGATCTGATCGCCAACCTGATCCACCTCGACGGCACCTGGCGCACCCCTCCCGCCGACATCCTGCGACGGCTTGCGGACGAAGCGCGCCGCATCGAGCAGGACCTGAACCTGATCCCCGTCCGCACCGGCACCACGCAGTGGTCCGCTGCCCGTACGGTCCCGACCGCATCGGCGCAGCTCGCCGGCGTCCTCACCCAGCTCGCCGACGAACAGGCCGGCCCGCTGGCCACGGTCCGCGGACTGGTCGAGCACACCGCTTACCGGATCGCCCGCCAACCGGGGGCTGCCGGCACGGACACGGCGCACCGTCTGGAGCTGATCGCCCGCCGCCTCCACGCGATTCAGCAGGACCTGGACGCCACTGCGGCCCATCTGGCCCAGCCCCGGACCGCCGCCGCACCGGCCGCGGCCCGGCGCACCACCCACCGATCTCCGTAGGAGAAACGTCTCTTTGCCCCGCACCACCGGCCGCTTCCTGGACATCCGCCGTGACCCGCACTCCGGCGAACTCCTCGCCCGCGGGGGCGACGTTGAGGCACACAGCATTCTCCAGCGCGCGGGATTTGTCGCGGTCGTCCGCCTCCACGAGAGCTACCATCGCGCCCCCGTCGGCCTGACCGAGGACGAGGAGTCCCGTCTCGCCATCGATGCCGTAGGGCGCCTGCGGGCCGTCGGGTACTACGTCGACTGCGACGAGCGCTTCGACACCGACGCCCGCCCCGCGGCCTATCCCACGCTCGGCGCCTCGGTCGCCCACCTCGCCGAACGCCTGCGCGAGGCCACCGACACCGCCGAGGCAGCCGACATCCTCACCGAACTCACCGCGCCCCACGACGGCATCCTCGCCGGGTTCGAGGAAACCCTCGGTGCCCTGGCGGAGCTCTTCGACGGGCTCGGCGACGCGAGCGATCCGTACACCGCCGGGCGCCTGCGCTACCTCGCCGACGCATACGTCCGCGTCATCCGCTCCGACCTCGCGCACACCCGCGAACGGCTGGCCGACCGGCACGCCCCTCACCCCGGCCGCCGCGCCTGCACCGAGCAGGTTCCCGACCATGAGCCCGAACGCTCCGCGGTGTGCGCCTGCCCGCCCCCGCCGCGTGCCCTGCCGGCCCCGGCACCGCCACCCGTCGGTGCCGCCCGCTCGCGCCGCTGAGCCCCTGCAACTGCCCAAGGACACCATGCACGACCACAGCACCTCCGAACGCCTCGCCTCTTACGCCGACGTCCTCGCCGGCGAACTCCCCGACACCTGGACCAGCACCCACCTGACGGGCGACGCCAAGAACGACCTCGCCGAACTCACCGACCGCATCTGGGACCTGGACCTGGTCGCCGCCTCCCTGGCCGAACACCCGCTGCAGCAGGCCGCCGTCCTCAGCCGCCCCGACGGTGCCCAGCTCGTCCTGATCGACCGGCACGACGAACGCGACGGCTTCCTCCTCGCCGCCGTCGCTCCGCACGCCCTGCCGGACGAGGCGTACCGCGGCGTCCCCGAGCCCAACGGCATCGCCCTGACCGACGACCCGTTCCTCGGCGCCGAGCAGGTCGCCGGCGATCTCCTCGTCCGCTACGACCGTGCGCTCGCCCAGGTCCGGCACAACGCCCTGGACGGCATCCAGCCCTCCCAGCCGGACCGGGTCGTCCTGACCTGGCAGCCGGACGGCAGCGTCGCCACCGCCCCCGCCGACGACCGGGCCGGCACCATCCTCGCCGCCCACGGCTTCATCCAGGACCCGCACAGCGGCATCTACCGCCTGAGTGGCGACGACACCCAGGCCCAGGCCCGCGCGCTGCGCGAGATCGGCCCGCAGCTCGACGCGCTCGGCATCGGCACCGCCCTCCAGCACCCCGCCGGACGTCACACGCCCACGTCCGCCCCGGCCTCCATGCCGCCGGCCCCCGCCGGCACCCGCACACCCACCGCCAGGACGCGATGAACCAGACGGAGCCCGACTTCTGGGTCCTGGAGTACGTCACCATCACCAAGGACCCCCGTACCGGTCTGGTCGTGGCCATCGGCGGCACCGAGCAGGCAGCGGACATCCTTCAGCGGACCGGCGGCTTCCTCACCTCTCCCGGACCCCGCGGGGACTACCACCGTCTTCCGCACGGCCTGCCCATCGAGCAGCAGCGCCTGAAGGCGACCACCGCCTCGCACGCCCTGCTCGCCGCCGGCCACAGCGTCCACCTCGACCCCGCCCTGAACATGCTGGCCGCCCCCGACGGTGACCGTGACGCAGCCGTGCGCTACCTCACCCAACTCGCCGAGCGGGTCTCGGCCGCCGAGACCAGCAGCGAGGTGGCCGAGGTCCTGACCGAGGTCGCTGCGCCCGTGCACGGGCTGCTGCCCCTGACCAGAGAAGTGATCGTCCGCGCCTGGATCACTGCCAGTGATCTCCACGGCGCCGCGCCTGGCGACGAACCCGAGCCCATCGCACGGCTCGGCAGCACCGCCAACTCCCTGAGCGAAGCCGCCCGCGTCATCCTGCACGCCCGCAACCACGCCGTCCGCCCGGCGCAGCCGCCAGCGACCGCACCGGCCCCGACACCGGCAGCGGGCCGTGCACAGTCCCCGGTTTCCCGCCGCCGCTGACCCCGGAGAAGAAACGTATGGCCAATCTGGCCGACGAGTACGGCACAGACGTAGAGATCTACATCAAGGCCCTGACGACCACCATCCACGCCGACACTCCCACCGGCGCCCCCGCCGGCCTCCACGACCTGCTGGAACAGCTCGGCCTCGAACGCCACGCATACCCCACAGGCGAGCCGCTCTACATCTGGCACACCGTGCCCGATCACCTCGGTGCCGAGGAGCAGAGACACCTGGCGAACCGCGCCATCCCCGCCCTGCTCATGGCCGGATACACGGTCAACTGCGACCCCGAGGTCTTCGACGAGGCCCTCTACCAGCAGGCCGTGCACCGTCTCCGGGCGCGCGCGGCCCGCCCCGCCCCGCAGCAACCGGCGCCCGCCAGTCCCTCCTCGTACTCCGCACCGGCCCGCCGCACCCCGTAAGCCCGGGCGGCCCCGGCACCACGCCGGGGCCGCCCACCTCCCCGCCGCCCGATTCCACGGAGAAACCCGTAGCAGAACGCACACCCGCACCGATCAGCCATCGGCTCAAACCCCGGCTCGCAACCGCCCTGTTCCGCCGCTATCTACGCGCCTGCATCACGGCCGGCCCCGACCGCGCCTCCCCACTGGCCGGCCCCCGCCCGGAAGCCGTCCCCACCGAGGCGCAACGCGTCGGGCAGCGCCACCACCACTGACCGTCCACGCACCCGGAGGAGCATGTCCCACCCCGCCCCCTACCCGGTGGCACTGGCCGACGAGATCACCCGCCAGCTCGGCCAGCTCTCCGACCACCTCTCTCAGCTTCCCCCGCCCCAGGCAGCGCAGGTCATCGCCCGCGTCCTCGACCCGGACAACGGAGTCCTCGGCGGCGTCACTCACCTCGTCATCACCGGCAGCCACTTCGCCAAGAGCGAGGCGGAACGAGGCGCCCTGCCAGCGGAGGTATGGCTCGCCTTGGGCCGTGCCGCCAACGAACTGCACGACATCAGCCTGGACCTGGATGAGCACCAGGACCTGCTCCAGCACCTCGGCACTCGACCGGCCACCAGCGCGGCGAAGCCTCCGGCTCCTGCCCCGCTTGTCGTACGGCGGCGCCGGTGAAGAAGAAGCAGTGGCAGGGCTGGGGGCCGGGCGAGCAAGCCGAGCAGCACTACCTCGTCCAGCCCCGTGCCCTGGCTGGCGGCGGTGACGTCCGGCACGTCTCGGAGTTCCTGCGCGCCTCGGGCTGGCGGGACAAGTCCAAGAAGGACGGCCCGCTGCTCATGGAGAGCCCGGACCGCACTGTCCGTGTCGCCTACGACCCCTACGTCCTCCCCGGTGGATGGACCATCCACGGCCGGGCAAACGGGGCGAACGCCGAGTGGTCCGCGCACCTGGGCCGGCAGACTCCGGTGGAGATCGTTGCCGGTCTGACCGACGCCCTCACCCGCCCCCGCTCCGCCCACGCCCCCAACGTCTGGGCACCTCTGCAGGAGCAGAACTGGCACACGCGGTTCGAGGGCCAGGACTATATGGCGACCAGCCCCGACGGCACCGCGTGGATGCAGTACCACCAGGGTGTCGATGGCTCGGCGATGTGGTGGACCGGAGCGCAGGACAAGCAGGGCAACGGCTGGACGGCCAACTTCACGCCGAACACGCCGATGCACCTGATCCAAGCCTTCTCAGCCGAACTTGCCGGCCCGGACCCCGTGATGCGCCCACGCGGACGTGTCCCGCACAGCACACAGATCCGGACCTGGTCGGTCTCCGTCAAGCCCTCCCAGCTCAGCGCGTGGCAACAGGCCCGGATCACAGCTGCCCGCGCCGCCACCTGGGCCCGCAACAGCGCCCGAAGCGCCCGGCCACACGCCACCGCCCGCCCCTATACCCCGTCCGGCGGTGCCCGGACCCGCCGCTGACCTCCATCCCCGTCTCAAGGAGCCCGATGCCCGCCCCCACCCCGGAAACCCTGCGCACCCTGACCGAAACGCTGTCGGACGTCACCGAGTACCTGCGCGAGAATCCCGACCCCGCCGAAGCCCTCGCCCTCGTCGAGCCGCTCCTCGACGAGTACACGGGCCTGCCCGTCCAGCTCGCCGACACCCTGCGTGCACTCGCCCGCACCATCCAGGAACACCAGGCCATCCCACGCACTGCGCACGTCAACGTCCTGATCGCCGAGCTGCGCTCCGCCGCCTGGGAACAGACCGACCAGCACACCCTCCACTACGTCCTGGACGAGCTGCGGGCGCTGCACGACGACGCCGAGAGCGAGCAGGGGTGCAGCCGGTGCCGGTGAGCGAACGGCAGCTCTCGGAGTTCGCCGACAAACACGCCTGGCAGATTCCCTTCGACACCAGCCCCCGCCACCTCGCCGGCCCCGGTGACGCCCGGCACGTCACACACGGTCTCGCCGCCGCCGGATGGACTCGCACCTCCGATCCGTTGAGCCCGCGCATGGTCATGACCAGCCCCGACCACCGCTACAGCCTGCGCTTCACCCCGGAGTCCGGGTACATATCCGCGTGGTGGCACCTGACGAGTGAACCCTTCGGTGCCGAGCCCTACTGGTACGCCGCCTTCGGTGAACTCGTCCCCGCCGAGGTTCTCGCTGCCGTAACCGACGCCCTGGTCATCCCGCCACCGGCCGCACAGCCGGACCCATGGCGGACGCTGAACGAGGCGGGCTGGGCTCGCGACGACAGCGGCGTGGCCCGCTCCACCGACGGGATGTGCACCATCGAGCACCGCCCGGTCAGCGAACTCCACGACACGCCGGAATGGCACATCGAAACCCACGAGACCAACTTTCACGAGCTTGGCGGCCGACGCATCTGGCACGCGCACTTCCACCAGAACGTCTCCGCCCACTTGGTCAACGCCTTCGTCACCGCGCTGACCGGCGCCGCTCCACTCCAACGCGGCATGCACGAACCGACCGCCCATTACAGGGCCGTTCAGGAGCCGAGCCCACTCTCCCCTCAGCAGGTGGTCGACGCCCACACCGACCGACTCAAGGCCATCACGGCACACGTCCGCGCAGCCCGCCGACGTCAGACGAAGCCCGCACCGGCCCCGGTGCACACCCGAACTGCCCAGCCGGCCGCCCGCCGCTGAACCGACAGGAACATCCCATCTCCCCCTCTCACCGCCGCACCTCACTGCGGCGCCTCAACCGCTACCTGCGCCACAGTGAACGGATCCTGGCGTCCTGGGACGCCTTCACCGAGTTCAACACGGACCTGGACGGCTGGCCCTTCGACGAGGACGCCTACGGCCGCCGGGCCGCCGTCCGTGACGCAGACACCGCCGCAGCGTTCGACGGCATCCGCCCCGGCGCCCGCCAATTGCTGGCCACCGCCCGGCTCCAGCTCCAGCACCTGCCCGCACACCTCACGCGGGACAGCTGGCCCGGGCAACTGACCATCCTGGAGGAGGCACTGAGCCACCTCGACACCCTGGACGCGCGGTGGCACCAGACCCGGGCCCAGCTCCCCGAGGGCGCCGGACCGGGCAGCGAAGCGTACGTCGACGCGCTGGACGAGCACCACGCAGAGTGCTGGAGCTATCTGGACGACTGGGCCTGCCACGGTCGCGTCATCCTCGACATCCAGGCCGCCACACGCCGAGCACCGTCCCAGCCGAAGCGCCCGCAGCTCCCTGCCCTGACGTCCAGGCGCAGCGGACACGGCGCGAGGGGACGGTGACCATGCCCGACGGCCCCGCCAACGTCGACATCGCCTACATAGCCCCGCGCCACCTGGCCGGCGGCGGCGATCCAGCCTGGATCACCGTCCCCCTCCACCGTGCCTGCGGCTGGAGCTACGGTCACGACCCCCTGATGCCCCGCGTCCTGCTTTCCAGCCCCGACCAGAAGGCCCTCCTGCGGCTGGAGCCCGACCCCGACGGACGGTGGTGGACTCTGCAGCACGCCCCCGCGCCGGACCGGCCCGCCTGGTTCGCCAGCTTCGATGCCCGCACCCCCGTCGAGATGATCGCTGCGTTCACCGATGCGCTGACCGTTCCCACGGCCGGTGCCCCGCACCACAGGCCCCTCCAGCCTCCCAACTCGCAACCCGGACCTCATCACCCTCTCGCACCGGGAAGTACCCGCCACGCAGGTCGCCGGCGCCTTGGAAGAACGCATCCGCTCCCTCGCCGCACGCCGATCCGGCCCGCCGGCGACGAGTACGCATCCTCCGCAACGGCCGCAGGCCGAACGCCACCGCCAGCGCTGATCCCTCCGTCCCCGCCCGGAAGCACCTAGCCCTTGCCCCCCTCCTCCAGCAGCAACACCGACGGATACGACCTCGTCCTGCGCCTCCTGCTCGGCGTGCTCGCCGTCGTCGTCCCCCTGTCCCACCTGGCCTGGCTGTGCGGCAACCTCACCGCCTCCCTCACCGGAGGCAGCTGGGCCCCCTACCAGCCGACCAACGCCTTGCTCCACCCCGAGCAGGTCTGGCCCGAGGCCGGGGAAAACGCCCTGCTCATCGGGGCACTCATCGTTCCCGTTCTACTCCTCCTGGCTCTCGGGGTGACGGCGGTCGCCCTGTGGATCCGGCACAAGAACCGCGGCGGCGCCCGGAAGAAGATCACCGGCATGGCCAAGGCCCGGGACATCGAGCCCTTGATGGCCAAGGCGATCACCGACAAGGCCCGCTCGGTGCGTCCGAGCCTGAAAGACGCCAAGCACATCGAAGCCCGCGACACCGGCATCCTCCTGGGCAACCTGCAGAACACCCGGCACGAGGTGCGCATGGGCTATGAGGATGTTGCCGTCGCCATCATGGCGCCCCGCTCGGGCAAGACCACCTCGCTCGCCATCCCCTCGATGCTCGCAGCGCCCGGCCCCGTCCTGCTGACCTCGAACAAGGCCGCAGGAGACGCATTCACCGCCACATACGAGGCCCGCTCCCGCGTCGGGCAGGTGTGGACCATGGACCCACAGCAGATCGCGCACGCCGCCCGCGAGATGTGGTGGAACCCCCTCGCCAGCGCGACAACCCTGGACGGGGCGAACCGGCTCGCCGGACACTTCCTCGCCGCCTCGGTGGACGCCTCCCAGCAGGGCGACTTCTGGTCCAAGGCCGGCAGCAACATCCTGTCCCAACTGCTGCTGGCCGCAGCGCTCGACGAGCGGCCCATCACCGACATCATGCAGTGGCTCGCCTTCCCCGCCGACCGCACCCCGCTCGACATCCTCCGCGACCACGACTTCGCCGCCGTCGCAGCCCAGCTCAAGGGCACCGTCGAGGGCCCCCCGGAAACGCGCGACGGCATCTACGAGACCGCCCGCCAGTACGCCGCCGCACTGCTGAACAACGAGATCGCCACCTGGGTCACCCCGCAGAAGGAAGTCCCCGAGTTCCGCCCGTCGGAGTTCGTCACCTCCACCGACACACTGTTCCTGCTGAGCAAGGACGGCGGAGGCGGGGCCTCGGCACTGATCGCCGCGTGCGCGGACTCCGTCATGCGCGCGGCCACCGCCCAGGCCGAACGCGCCGGCGGACGCCTGGACCCGCCCATGCTGGCGATCCTCGACGAGGCCGCCAACGTGTGCAAGATCAGCGACCTGCCGGACCTGTACTCCCACCTCGGCAGCCGCGGAATCATCCCGATCACCATCCTCCAGTCCTACCGCCAGGGCCAGAAGGTCTGGGGAGACGCGGGCATGGACGCCATGTGGTCCGCCTCGACCGTCAAGGTCATCGGCTCCGGCATCGACGACCCCGACTTCGCGGACAAGCTCAGCCGCTTGATCGGCGACCACGACGTGGAGACCACGTCCACCTCGCACTCGGAGTCCGGGAAGTCGACCTCGGTCAGCATGCGCCAGGAACGGATCCTGCCCGCCGACGCGATCCGCGCCCTGCCCAAGGGCACCGCGCTGTGCTTCGCCACCGGCATGCGGGCCGCGATGCTCGACCTGCGGCCGTGGTACCAGGAGCCAGGAGCACAGGAGTTGTCCGCGGCGTCCGCCCGCGCGTCGAAGGCGATCACGGCTCGCGCCGTCGCGAAGCACGCGCCGACACAGTCCGACTTCGGGACGGCCGCGTGAGCGACGCCCCGCTGCACCTGGTGCCGGTCCGCTCCCGTGAGGCGAAGGACTTCGTGCGCGTCTGGCGCCGTCACCATCCGCCGCCCGCGGGACAGATTTTCGCGGTCGGCGCCGCCGACGAGACCGGCACGCTGCGCGCAGTGGCCATCGTCGGCCGGCCGGTGGCCCGTCACCTGGACGACGGCGCCACCCTCGAAGTCACCCGGACCGCCACCGACGGCGCCTGCAACGCCAACTCGCTGCTCTATGGAGCCGCGTGGCGGGCGGCGAAGGCCCTCGGCTACCGACGGCTGGTCACCTACACGCAGGACGGCGAGGGCGGCGCATCACTGCGCGGCGCCGGGTGGCGCGTCATCGTCAGACGGCCGCCCCGGGCCGGATGGCACACCCCGTCCCGCCCACGCGCCGGCCATGGCAACGACCACGTCACCTGCCTGCTGTGGGAAGCCCTCTGACCGAGCCCATTCCTACACGTCAACGGACGGAACCACCTGCACCTCGCCCCGTACCGCCCACGTCCTCCCGGAGTTGTCCTGCACACCGTCGACTTGACCGAACACACCCGCCTACTCGGCGAGGTCGTCCCCGCCCTGGAGGAACTGTCCGCGGAGGCGGCACGAATCCGGGAGGGCGAGATCGCCAAGCCCGTCCGAGAGATCGCACCCCTGAGCCTGCGGGTGCACGAGCTGGCGATGAAGTGCACGCGCCAGGTGCACGACCTGTCGGTCAGCCAGTACCCCGCGATGAAGGACGGGGCCGACAACCTGGCGCACCTCTCCGGCGCCTGCTCCCAGATCTCACTCGCCGCCACACTGTGCAACCTCGCCATCCACCACCGCACCGAAATCCTGCCGTACGAGGACGCCGACCCCACCCCCACCACCAGCCGTGATCAACTCCGCCGTGCCGGTGTGGAAATGCAGCGAGCGGCCACCACCTATCGCGCCGTAGCGCGAAGGCTCTCCCGCCGCCTCGCCTCATTCTCGGCGCGCGCTGAAGACCGGCAGCTCATCTCTGAAGCCCAAGGGCCCAGCCCACAGACAGCGCCCTCCACGCCGCCCGCGCCCGCTGCCCGGCGCCGCGTATGACGACACCGCCCGACGGCCTCCTGTTCGACGTGGCCGCCCCGCCGACACCGGTTGAGCGCCTACTGCTGCTCGCGGACCAGTACGTGCAGCACAACGACATGCTCGACCGTCTCCTGCGGGCCAGTCCACAGTCCGAGCCCGACACCCACGTCGCCTCCGCCCAGCGGCTGGCTTTCGCGACGAACACCGCCATCAAGGCGATCACTGACGAGCGGCTCTTCGCGAGTCACGAGCTGTCGGACGCGGTGAGCCGCCTCCAGCAGCTCGCCTTCCTGAGCGACGCTTCCACGGAGCACCGGCTCCCCACGGCCCGCATGCTGACGGCCCTGGCTCCCGAAGCCACCATGGGCTGCGCCGACAGCCTCGCCAGCGAGATCCGACGCCGACGCTGGAGTACCACCGACGCTCCAGTCCACCAGCTGGACCCCACACAGCGCACCGCCCTGTGGGAGATCGCCTGCGGGAACGTCGTGGCCACCAGCTCTCTGGGACGGCAGTACGTCCACTACCGGGACGCCCGCGTGCTGATCGGCACGCTGCGGTCGCTGGAGGCCAAGGACCTCGTCGAACGCGTCCCGCACTCCGCACCCTCCGCCTATGTCGGGGGGCCGCTGCAGGACCGACTCCGTCTCACCTCGGCTGGAACCACCGCCCTGGCCTCCACCATCTGCCTGCCTCCAGCCGCCAGGAGTCCGCTGGCCGCAACACCGCCGCCCTCCGCTACCAGTGCGCAGACGGCCGCCCGAAGCCGCTGACCCATCCTCCAGCGCTACCAGTACCGATCCCAGTGGGACCGGTTCCCCGCCGAGGTCGCCGAGCAGCTCGCTACTGCTCACGACCGGCCCAGCAGATCGTCCAGGCCCTCGACCGCGTGGCCCACGCCTTCAGCCACCAGCCCACCACTCCCTGTACCCAGCACGCCCACTCCCGGAGCGCCACTACCCCCGTGGCCTCCCCGCCTTCACCGGCCCCACGCCACCGCTGACCGGCCGCGACAGCCCGCCCTCCGAGAAAGGCATCTCCTGGCCGCCACCGACTCCCTCCACGCCCTCCTTGCCCAACCCCGGTGCGCGCTCGGCGTGTTCGTTCCCGCCGGACTGCATCCGGCCCGCGCCGAGCGCCGTCAGCTCGACCAGATCGCCCAGGCCGGCGCCGACCTGTTCGAGATCGGCCTCGCCCACCATGACGCCGGCCTCGACGGGCCCGTCATCCAAGCCGCCTACCGCCGCGCCCTGAGCCGCGGAAACGTCCTCGCCCGCGCCCTGCGCGCGGTCGAGCACGCCGCTGGCCTTCGACCGACCGTCGTCATGACCTACTGGGATCCCGTCAGCCGGCACGGTCCCGAACGCCTGGCCCGGCTGCTCGCTGAGGCGGGTGCCGTCGGCGCCATGGTCGTCGACCTGCCCGACGACCAGGCAGAGCGCTGGCAGGCCGCAGCGAAGACCGCGAACCTCTCCACCCCACGCCTCGTCCCGCGCCACCTCGCCGACACCGGCCTCGCCACCGTGGCCGCCGACGCGTCGGGATGGCTCTACGCACCCGCCAGCACCGCCCCCACCGGCTACCGCGGCCCGCTCGACGTGCCCGCGCTCGCCGACTTCACGACACGCCTTCGCGCCGCGAGTCCCCTGCCCGTCGTATCGGGCGTGGGGATCTCCACCCCGGCCCTCGCGGAACGCGTCGCGCCACTGGTGGACGCCGTCGTCATAGGTACCCCCGTCGTCCGCGCCCTGATGGCCGCCCCCGAGCAGGCCCCGGCGCTCACCGCCGCGTTCGCCCAAGCCCTGAACTCGTACGCCACCGCGGAGACCCGTGCCTGACCTCACCAACCCGGCCCCGGTTCTGGCTGGCATCTCGTCCGACGCTTCCTGTCTGCACCAGGCCCTGCGTGCCCTGCCCGCCGAACGGGGCGCATCCGCACTAGCCGCACGCATCACTGACGCCCAGGACCTTGCCGGCACCGCTTTGCGGCTGTTTCTCACCCTCAGCCGCCAGACGTCGCGGCCCTCCCCTGCGGACCTGCTGCTTCTTCACCGCCTCGCGCAGATCGCCAAGGCCGCCCAGGACGCCGCCGCCGAACTGGCCGCTGCCCTGGCCCGAGCCGTGGAGAACCAGCGCCGCCAGGCCGCCGCCACGTCACCGCGGGTCGTCCTGATCGGGCCGACACCGCAGCAGTTCATCGAGTCGGCCGCCGGCCTCCTCGACCGCATCCCCGCCCTCTGCACCGCCATATCCCGCGACCGGCCGCAATCACCCTGCCACTGGCGCGATAGCCGCGATGCGAGCGCCCCCTTCCCTAAACTCAGGACAGACCATTTCAGATAAGCCCCGATTCCGCGCCCTCTCCCTCGGCGCGGGAGTTCAGTCCAGCACGCTTCTCGCCCTGTCAGCCGAGGGCATTCTCCCCAGGGTCGACTATGCGATTTTCGCCGATACCGGATGGGAACCCGAAGCGGTTTATACACACCTTGACCGCTTGGAAGAAGAGATAGCCACACCCGCCGGAATACCCGTACTGCGCGTGTCGGCCGGAAATATCCGCGACGACGCGCTGAACCCGGATCACCGTTTCGCTTCCATGCCGCTCCACATCCTCAATCAGGATGGGCGTCCTGGGATGACCCGACGGCAGTGCACCGGTGAATATAAGGTTAAGCCGATCAAGCAGCAGGTTCGCGAACTACTCGGCTACCCCTATCCGGCCCGCATTCCGAAGGCCGTTTTCGTCGAGCAGTGGGTAGGAATCTCCACGGATGAATTCCACCGCGCGAAGGATGCGGACGTCAAGTACATGCGTAACCGGCATCCCCTTCTAGACATGTCCTGGAGAAGGGCCGACTGCGTGCGCTACCTGACCTCTCTCGGTCTCGCAGATACCCCGAAATCGAGTTGCCTGGGATGCCCGTTCCACGGAAATGCGCAGTGGCGACATATCAGGGACACCTCTCCGTCCGAGTGGGCCGACGTCGTCGAATTCGACGCGGCCATCCGGCAGGGCAATGCCCGCGCCAACGCCACCGGCAACAGACTGCTCGGCGAGGCGTTCCTGCACCGCTCCCGCGTCCCGCTCAGCGAAGCCCCCATCGATCACGTCACGGCTGCCGAACGGGCCGCCCAGCGGATCAGCGCGGACGAGGCCGACGTCCTGGAGAACGGTGTCGAGGACGGCTGCTCGCCCTGGGCGTGCCGTGGCGACGCCGACGCGTTGACGCAGGACGACTTCGGGCTGGCCACGTGATACTCGACCTCTTCGCGGGTCCGGGCGGCTGGAGCAGGGCACTGCACGTCCTGGGCGTGCGCGACGTCGGGCTGGAATGGGATCAGTGGGCGTGTAAGACGCGCGCTGCGGCAGGGCAGTTGACCATCCGGTGCGACGTGGCGATGTATCCGACCTGGCCGTTCGTCGGCCGCACCCGCGGTGTGATCGCTTCGCCGCCGTGTCAGGCGTGGAGCATGGCCGGCAAGCGCTTGGGCCTGGTTGACCAGCCGCTGGTGCACGCAGCGGTCGACGACCTGGCCGCCGGTCGCGATACCCGCGAGCGCCTCCTCGCCACGTGTCGTGACGAGCGTTCCCTGCTCGCCGCCGAGCCGATGCGCTACCTGTACGCGCTGAACACGGTCGGCGAGCCCGACTGGGTCGCCATGGAGGAAGTACCGGACGTGCTGCCCTTGTGGAAGCAGTACGCGGCCGTCCTGCGCGGGTGGGGGTTCTCCGTCTGGTGCGGGATCCTCAACGCCGCTGACTTCGGCGTCCCTCAGACCAGGAAGCGAGCGATCCTTCTGGCCTCCCGCGTCCGCACGGCGCAGCCGCCCACGCCCACGCACGCCCCGCTCGCCGAGCCGGAATCGCTGTTCGGTCCGGGCCGTGCCCGCTGGGTCAGCATGGCCGAAGCCCTGGGGTGGGGCGCGACCGACCGGCCCGTCCCCACCGTCTGCGCAGGAGGCGGGCCCGGAGGCGGACCCGAACCGTTCCCTTCGGGCTCCCGCAAGACCCTGTCCGACGCCCGGGAGCGCGGCACCTGGATGCCCCGGCCGGACGGGGTGGTTCTGCAGTCCCGCCGCGAAGGCGCCGGATGGGCGGCCCGGCACGGCACCCGAGACAACCGGGCCGCCGACGCTCCGGCGCCCACGTTCACCGCCGAGGCCCACCGCTGGTCCTGGTCCCTGCGCAGCAACAACCAGGCCAACGCCACCGTCCGTCTGCTGTCCGAACCGGCCGGCACGCTGTTCTTCGGGCACCGCGCCAACGAGTGCACCTGGGTCGCCGAGCCCGCCACACCGCCAGCCGAAGGTGCCGATACGCCGGCCGTTCCCGAGCCGATCCGGATCACCGCCCGCGAGGCCGGCCTCCTGCAGACCTTCCCCGCCGACTACCCCTGGGCCGGCAACAAGGGCCAGCAGTTCTCCCAGATCGGCAACGCCGTGCCCCCGCTCCTCGCCGGCCACCTCCTCGCCCCGCACCTCGGTCTCACCCTCGACCCCGACGACTTCACCCTCGCCGCGTGATGCCCCACACTCCCGAACCCGACGAAGACGGTCTCGACGCCGTCCCACCGCCCCAGCCGGTGTTCCACGTCGAGCAGGCCCTCCTGGGGGCCCTCCTCCTCGACCCGCACCGCCTGGACGACGTGAGCGGCATCGGCGCCGACTCGTTCTCCACCGCCGCGCACGCCGCCCTGTACGCAGCGATCAACACCCTGCCGCGACCCGACCCCGCCGAACACGCGAAGAACACCAAGTGGCTCGACCACGTGCTCACCACCGCCCTGGAGGAGGCACGCGGCCTGACCGCCACCTACCTGCACACCCTCATCCAGGTCTGCCCCTGGCCCCGCCACGCCCCCGCCTACGCCCGCATGGTCGAGGCCGAGCACGCCCGCCGCCGCCTGCTGACGGCCGCCGAACACCTCGTCCACACCGTCCACGACGCCGGCATCCCGCTCCCCGTCCAGACGGTGCTCGCCGAGGCCGACGCGCTCGCCGCGGTCGTGGACGACATCGCGAACCGCTTCCCCCCGCGCTCCGGCGTCCTCCCCCGTACCCCGGCACCGCCCCCCGATCTCGCCCCGGACTACACCGAGGCGGTCGAGGAGGAGCAACTGCTGCTCGCCACCGCCACCGCCCGCCCTGACGACATCGACGCCGTGCGGTGGCTGGTCCCTGACGACCTCGCCGTGCCGCTGCACGCCGGCCTGTGGAAGTGCCTGACCACCCTCGCCCGCCGAGGCGAGCCCATCGACCCCGTCACCGTCCTGTGGGAAGCCCAGCAGCGCGGCCTGCTGGACGGCGGCAGTGAACCAGGCGAGGTCCTGCGCATGCTGGCCGAAGCGGCCGGATCTGTCGGGCACTGGGCCGAACGCGCCCTGCAGCGCTCCCTCCTGGCCACGGCCGAGCGCACCGGACGCCGCATTGAGGCATACGCCGGCGACCCGGCGAACACCCCCTTCCAGCTCGTCGTCGGCGCCCGCCGCGCTCTCGCTGACATCGCCGCTGTCCGCACCCGCTGGCAGAACGCCACCGGAACCGCCCCGCCACGGCAGCGGCGAGCGGCGCCTGCCATCCGCGCCGGCCCGCCGACCACTACGGCCGCTTACGCCGCCCGATCCACACGAGCGACCCGATAACCCCGAGTACGCCGGTGGCCGGACCTGAAGGCCCGGCCACCGGCAGAACAGATGAGACCTTCACGTGACTGCCTCCATCGACGCCTATGTCCGCCTCGATACCCCCCCCACTCACCCGAGCGCCGTGCAGGCCGTCCTGACCGGCACCCAGGCCCGCGTCGCCTCCATGGCTCTGGAGGCTGCCGGCTGGAGTGCCGCCGCCACAGGCGTCCTGGTCCTGGCCCGCATCGATCACGAGGAGCCCTACTGGGCCGCCGACGCCGCCCAGCACCTGACCGCCGAAGGCATGACCGTCGAGATCACCCCGCGCCTCCAGGAGGCCATCGACGAGGAATGGACCTGGCCGAACTACCCAATGCCCTGGTGCACCCGCAACGAGATCCGCGAGGTCTCCGACCAGGCGCAGAAGATCCACGACGACATCCGCAACGGCCACCTCCTGGCCGTGTTGGTGCCGGCTGCTCGTGCGTTCATGCGAGGGCCAGTAACGTCCGCTGGCTGACGCCACGGGCCTTCCGGCTGTGGGTGGACGTCGGTCTGCGCGGCCACACCGCTGATGGCAGGCCGGATCCCAGGTGGGTGGGGCGCCTTGAAGACCGCAATGCGGCTTATACGGGGCTGCTGCTGTCATCGGGGATGCGCTTGACGGAGGCGGCCTCGCTGCTGTTGTTCGAGGTGCCCCGCACACGGCTGGAAGGAGGCCGCTACTACGGTGGCCGGCTCGCCCGGGCGGTGACCAAGACGAAGAAGGCCCGCACGTTCTACGCCTCGGCGGTGGCGCTGGGCGAAGTCGAAGGCTATGTGGAGTCGACGCGGGCGGAAGTGGTACGCCGTGCTCAGGCCCGGGGCCGCTACGAGCGGCTTGCCGAGTGGCGGCTGGTGACGCACAAGAGCGGCCGGCTGCGAAGGGTGCTGCACTGGCGCGACCAGGACGGTGTCGTGGGTCAGACCCCGCTGGGCGAGGCCACGGTCGCCGAGCGGATGACGTATTTCACGGAAGGGCCCCAGGGGCCCGAGCCGTTGTGGCTGTGGCTGAACGAGTCCGGGCTGCCGTTTCGTCCGGCGTCGTGGGAGAACGTCTTCCGCATGGCCTCGCAGCGGTGCGAGACGGTGCTGGCGGAGGTCATGGCCGAGCCGCCGTTCGCGACGCCGCACATGGCCCGGCACAGCTTCGCGCTCTACATGCTGGTGGTCCTCAACTACCTGATGGACCAGCGGATGGGGCTGACTGCGGAGGAGCGTCGGGACTTCCGGCTGCTCTACGGCGATCCGTGGCGGATGGTGCAGGACCTGCTCGGACACGCGGACCTGGAGACCACACGGCGGATCTATCTCGCACCGGTCGCGGATCTGCAGCTGCGCTCGCTGCTCGCCGATCCAGGTGGGGATCTGTCCGGCGTCACCGGGCTGTCGCAGGAGAGGATGACGTCGGTGTTCGCGCGGATCGCCCGTGAGAGCGAGGGCATCCAGGATCTGGACGAGCGGATGGAGGTCGCGTGAGCCGGCGGGGACGTTCCGCCACACTGCCCGATGCGCCGCACCACCACCCTGTGGTCCGCGAGCCGGGCAGCCTCGTCGTCCGTCACCGCAGCGCCAAGGGCGAGGTGGCCGACTACGACTTCACCGCTCTTCCCCTGGCGCCGACTATGCAGCAGTCCTGGGCCGCTCTGTTCGCGGCCCGCTGCGCACCCGGTGGCGGCTGGAACTCCCTTGCCTCCAGCCGGTCGACGTGGAAGGAACTGCGGGCCTTCGCCCGGTTCCTCGCCGCGCGGGATCAGCCGCCACGGGATGTCGGTGAGCTGACGGTGGCGGTCTGGAACGCCTGGCGGATCAGCCGCCCTCGAACTTCCTCGGGCAGGAGACAGATCCTGACAATTGCCGCGTTCCTGCGGCCGGATCCGCGCCTGCCCCAGGTGGTCCGTGAGGCGATGGCCAAGCGGGTTTTCCAGGTGAAGAAGGCGGAAGCCGCCTACTCTCCGGACGAATACCCTCAGCTCCGCCTCGCTGCACAGCGGATGTTCCGCGGCGCTTGCCTGCGCATTCGTGAGAACACGGTGCTGCTGCACCGCTGGCGGGCCGGCGCCCTGGAGCCGGGCACGGGGCAGTGGCTCATCGGCGAGGCTCTGGACTGCCTGGCCCGGACGGGTGAGGTCCCTCGGTACGTCGGATCCGACGGAAGCCGCACCAGGATCGTTTCGCGCTACCTGCGCGCGATGGGCGGGGACAATGCCGCAGCCACCTGGGAACGGCTTTTCCTGAACCGCATGGAGGCGGTCGCTCTGGCCGTCTTGTTGGTGGCCGATCACGGGCTGAACGCCACCACCGCCTCCGAGCTGCCTGTTCCTCGCGCTACCCCCGACTCTGGCGAGGGCGGCTTCTCGGTCTACCGGATCGAGTTGGAAAAGCGCCGACGAGGCGCCGGCAGGCACTTCGAGACCAGGAACATCACCGACTTCGGCGCCGACTCGCCGGGACGCCTGATCACCCTGGCCCTGGAGGCCACTGCCCACGCCCGTGCCCTGGTGGCCGAACAGGCTCCGGAGCTGGACCGGCTGCTGCTCTGGCGCACGAACAGGCCCTATCAGGGCAGGCGTGACGACGAAGTCCGGGTCGGCGTGATCGGAGTCGGCCTGCACCACACCGCCCCATACATCTGGGGACAGCAGGTCGGGCTGTCCGGATCCCCCATGCGGCGCCTTAGAAAGACGGTGAACGTCCTGCACCGGCGCGAGCCGGGGCAGAACACCCAGGACACCCACGACAGCGTCTACGTGCTGCCCGAGCCCCAGGCCCAGCAGGCCGCCGCGGAGATGATCGCTGACGGCATCGCCGACGCCGTCGACCACGCTCACCGCACGCTGCGTGCCCGACTCAGCGATACCACCCGGCCCGGGGACCGTGAGACCGTCACCGCGGCCTGCACCGACTACCACCACAGCCCATTCACGGGCAGCGCCACCAGCTGCCGGGCCTCGTTCCTGCTCTGCACCGCCTGCCCGAACGCCCGTGTCACCCCGGCTCACCACCCCCGGCTCGCCCACCTCCACCAGGGCATCGAGAATCTGCGGGCCGTCCTGGCCCCCGAGGTCTGGTCAGCCGACTGGGGCGACGCACACGCGCGCCTGGAGGACCTGAAGATGCGGATCGGTCCGCCCGTCTGGCGCGAGGCCCTTGCCCGGGTCACGCACGCCGACCGCGAGGCCATCGAGTAGCTCCTGAACGGACATTACGACCTGTGACCCACCCTCTGAGCGGCCCTCTGGATCGGCACCCCGCCTGGCGCGCCTCGTGGTCGCCGTCGGCAAGCCGCTGCCCGGCAACCGCAACGACTGCCGGGCCTGGGAAGAGACCGGCGCCAAGGCCACCGTCGGCACCACCCCCGCGGTGATCGCCGACGGCGGCTACCGCGGCACCGGCCTGACCATCCCGCACTACCGCCGCCACAAGGACGAGGACCTGCCGACCTGGAAGGAGGAGCACAACGCCTCCCACCGCAAGGTCCGCGCCCGCGTCGAGCACACCTTCGCCCGCATGAAGAGCTGGAAGATCCTGCGCGACTGCCGCCTCAGAGGCGACGGCGTCCACCACGCCATGCTCGGCATGCTGCAGGCCACCGGGGGTCAGGGTCTGGGAGCATCCCCGCGGGCGCGGGGTCGACGATGACCACCAGGTTCCTGTCGGTCACAAGAAGGGAGCATCCCCGCGGGCGCGGGGTCGACCGGCCCATGGCCGTGATGAAGCGGCCGGCCGCCGGAGCATCCCCGCGGGCGCGGGGTCGACTCACTCTCATATCCAATCCGGTCGGGGTGGAGCCGGAGAATCCCCGCGGGCGCGGGGTCGACCAATCCGGTCGGGGTGGAGCCTTGTCTCCACCCGGAGCATCCCCGCGGGCGCGGGGTCGACGCGGCAAGGTCATTCGCGAGGCACAGACCCACCGGAGCATCCCCGCGGGCGCGGGGTCGACCATATATCGACCGTAGGTGTGCTACGTCGTTGCGGAGCATCCCCGCGGGCGCGGGGTCGACTCCCGGGTGAGCGCGGCCCGCCAGAGCATCCCCGCGGGCGCGGGGTCGACCGCCGCCGAGCCGGACGAGGCTGGGCCGGTGGGGGAGCATCCCCGCGGGCGCGGGGTCGACTGGTGCCACGCCTCCGGCGTCAACCCGTACGACGGAGCATCCCCGCGGGCGCGGGGTCGACATCCCTGTGCATCTCACCTGACGGCCCGTCAGAGGAGCATCCCCGCGGGCGCGGGGTCGACTCGAGGGGCCGCCTGGGTGCATCCGGGCGGCCCGGAGCATCCCCGCGGGCGCGGGGTCGACCGCCTCCAGCGTCGACCAGGCCGACGCCAGCTCGGAGCATCCCCGCGGGCGCGGGGTCGACCTGAACGTCTTGTCGTTCGCGGTCAGCCCCTCCGGAGCATCCCCGCGGGCGCGGGGTCGACGCGTGCACCGCGTGCGCCTGAATCGCCCGAGCCGGAGCATCCCCGCGGGCGCGGGGTCGACCGGCGGGAGCCAGTTGTAGGTCACTGGGCCCAGGGAGCATCCCCGCGGGCGCGGGGTCGACGACATGTCGTCCGACCAGTCGCCGAAGGTCTGCGGAGCATCCCCGCGGGCGCGGGGTCGACCGATCAGACCGTCGAGCGCGCCTGACCTGCACCGGAGCATCCCCGCGG
>NZ_JAVRFH010000066.1:0-30985 GCF_031845825.1 Streptomyces lancefieldiae
GACCGATCTCGGGCAGCACAAAGCTCTTCAAGTCCCTTCCGGGACCCTGTTCATCAGGCATGGCGTGAAGCTAGCAGAAACCCTTGCTGACCTGCGAAAACGCTTAGGATAGTTCGGTCAACACGCCGCACCCGCCTTCGTGTCCGGTGTTCAACGCCGCGAGCAGATGGACCACTTCGGGGCCGCGCACCTCGCCGACGACGAGCCGGTCCGGCCGCATGCGCAGCGCCTGCCGCACCAGGTCCTCCAGGGTGACCAGGCCTGCGGCCTCCTGGTTGGCGGGTCTGGTCTCCAGGCGGACGACGTGCGGATGATCGGGCCGCAGCTCCGCCGAGTCCTCGGCGAGCACGATCCGCTCCCCCGGTCCGACAAGCCCGAGCAGCGCACTCAACAACGTCGTCTTGCCGCTGCCGGTACCACCGCTGACGAGGAAGGAAAGCCGCGCCCGCAGCAGAGCGCGCAACACTCGGTCACCACCGGGCGGCACAGTGCCCGCCGCCGCCAGTTCGTCGAGCGTGAACGCACGCGGTCGTACCACGCGCAGAGACAGGCATGTGCAGCCGACGGCGACCGGAGGCAGCACCGCGTGCAGCCGGGTGCCGTCGGGCAGCCGGGCGTCCACCCACGGCCGGGCGTCGTCGAGCCGGCGTCCGGCGACAGTGGCGAGGCGCTGCGCGAGCCGCCGTACCGCCCCGGCGTCCGGGAAGGAAACGGGCGTCAGCTCCAGGCCACCGCCGCGGTCCACCCAGACCCGGTCCGGGGCGGACACCAGTACGTCGGTCACCGACGGGTCGGCGAGCAGCGGCTCGAGTGGCCCGCTGCCGACGAGTTCCGACCTCAACTGCTCCGCGGCTCCGAGGATCTCGGCGTCCCCGAGTACCCGCCCCTGCTCCCGCAGAGCTTGCGCCACCCGCGCGGGCGTCGGCTCCGCCCCGCTCTCGGCGAGCCACCGCCGCACACCGTCGAGCATCCCGGAAACCGGGCCCGGTCCTCTCCCGGTATCCACTGCCGGGGAAGGCTCCGAAGCCCGCCCAGGAGACGTCCGGGAGGCCGGCCCGAGGGCCGACCGGGAAGCCCAGACCGGCACCACCCGGGCAGCCGGCACCTCCCGGGCAGCCGTCCCCAAGGTCGCCTCGGAGCCCCGGCCCGCAACCATCCTGGCGGCCAATCCCGCGGACGTCCCAGGAGCCAATCCCGCGGACGTCCCAGGAGCCAATCCCGCGGACGTCCCGGTACCCCCTCCTGCGGACACCCCGGAAACCCTTCCCGGCGACCGCCACGTGGCCGGCCCCGACGCCGTCCCGGAGCTCACTCCCGCGGTCACCCGAGGGGCGGGCACCACCGCGGAGTCCTCCGCCGGCCGCTCGCGAGCCATCCGGTCGGCCGCCTCGGCGCCCGTCCCGGCCGATGCCCTGGCAGGCGCCCCCACAGGGCGCCCGGAACCCACCCCCGCGGACACCGCGCTCGGCACCTCTCCGGTGGCCCTCCCCGTCCTCCCGGCCCCTTCCCCCGCAAACGCCCCTACCGGAACCTGCCCTGAGACCACCCTCGAGGCTCGTTCCCCCGACACTTCCGCAGACACCGACGACCGCCTCCCACCACTCGCCCCAACACCAACCGCACCAAGCACCGCTTCACCAGCCGCCTCAGGCAGCGCCGCAGACACCGCCCCACCAGCCACCGCAGGCACCGCCCCACCAAACGCCCCACCAGCCACCTCAGGCAGCGCGCAAGCCCGCACACCATCACCGGCCTTCCCGGGGCCCACCGTCGGCGCCTTCATGCGCCCCCGCCCGTCTCCGCCAGCGCCCGCTCCCAGAACTCCCGGCAGAAGCGCGCCAGCGGCCCGCGTACGGTCGCGCCCGGGGGACGCCTGCTCTCGGTGGCGCGCAGCAGCCCGGGCTCGACGGGCACCTCGCCCGCCAGGGGCAGTCCGAGCAACCGGGCCACCTCCCGGTCGTCGAGTCCGGAGGTGTACGGCCCGCGTACCGCGACCCGCAGATCGTTCAGGACCATGCCGACCGCGGCGGCCACCCGGCCGGCCGCCGCGACGGCCCGCAGTTCGGCCGGGACGACGAGGAGTCCGACGTCGAGCTGGGCGAGGATCTCGGCGACCCCGTCGTCGACCCGGCGCGGCAGGTCGACGACGACCGTGCCGCCCCTGCGCCGGGCCGCGGCGAGCACGGCCCGTACGGCCTGCGGCGGCACCGCGACGCAGTCCCCCCGGTCCCAGCTGAGCACTCGCAGCGAATGCAGCTCGGGCAACGACTCCTCCAGGGCGCCGCCGCCCACCCGCCCGCGAGAGGCCGCGAACGCGGGCCACCTCAGCCCCTCGGCCGTCTCGCCGCCGAGGAGGACGTCGAGGCCGCCGCCCAGCGGATCGGCGTCCACCAAGAGGCTGCGCAGCCCCTCGCGTGCGGAGGTGACCGCGAGCGCACAGGCGAGGGTGGACGTGCCGGCACCGCCCCGGCCGCCGATGACCCCGACGGTGAGAGCGGGCCGGCCGACGCCCTCGGCGACGTCGGCGATGCGATCGACCAGCCACTGTTCACCGTCGGGCAGCATCAGGACGTGCTCGGCGCCGATCTCGACGGCCCGCCGCCAGACCCCCGAGTCGTCCTGATCGCGACTCACCAGCACCACGCCTCGTCTCCGCACGGCTCCGCGCACGCGCCGCGCGGCGTCGTCTCCCACCAGGACAAGCGGCGCGGCCTCCCAGCCGCCGCCCTGCACCGCGGCCGAGGATGCCTCGGGCATCGCGGGTACCGCGGGCACTGAGTGGTGCACCTCAGGTGTGGCGCCGGCCGCCGCGCACAGGCGCAACAGGTCGTCGAGCAGTTCGGTGTCCTCGGTGACGATCAGCGGTCCGCTCTGCCGCCCTCCGGCGGCGGGCGGCGGATCGTGTGTGATGGTTCCGGTCATGACCGCATCCCCTTTGGCTCTTCGCTGCGATGCGCGCGGTCACGCGGTGCCCCGCCCGCTCGCGGGGTCTTCCGCCGTCTCGCACGGTCTCGCTAGACATCTCGTGACTTCTCCCGCGGCCCTGCGGCCGCGCGAATTCCCCACCGCGAAGACCCGGCGGCCGGGCTCCGCGTGAAGGTCGGCGTGAACGGCCGACGTGAACGCCGACTTGAAGGTCGACTTGAACGTCGGTCGAAACCCGCCATACGCGTCCGGCAAACGGAACCGGCCGTAACTCGGCGCGGCCCGGACGCATGACGCATGGGAATCACGGTGCAGCGATCCGGGAAATCGTGTGGATCTTGGTCCAAAACTGTGGACCGCTTGCTGGTTGTGAATATCGCCGTCACCCAAACCGGTGAGCACCACCCCACCCGCCCCCGTCCCATTCACTCCCGCGCACAACTCCCGCAGAGCAGTCCTACGACTACACGCCGTAACGTATCGTGAACATGTCAACACATCGCCGAAGTCGTCACAGCACGAAGTCCACACCGCGAGAAGAGGGAAAAACCCACCCGGACATGCGACGACCCCCGCCGGGGGGGAGAGCGGGGGTCGTCTCCACGGCCGACTCGGGGGGGGAGGAGTCGGACCGGGTTAGCACGGTCGCGAACGATCCGTGACTTCCATGGTGTACCCGAGAGCCCTCTCAGGCAAACCCACGCGCCCCACCTTACGCCGAATGGGCTGCGCCTATGCTCGGGGTCGTGGAAAACCACTCCTTGCCTCGCTCCAAGCCGCGCACAGCGGCCTTCTTTGACCTGGACAAGACGGTCATTGCGAAGTCGAGCACACTCACCTTCAGTAAGTCGTTCTACCAGGGCGGACTGATCAACCGCAGGGCCGTCCTGCGTACCGCCTATGCCCAGTTCGTCTTCCTCGCGGGCGGCGCCGACCACGACCAGATGGAGCGGATGCGTGAGTACCTGTCCGCGTTGTGCCGCGGCTGGAACGTCCAACTGGTCAAGGAACTCGTCGCCGAGACGCTGCACGACCTGATCGACCCGATCATCTACGACGAGGCCGCCTCCCTCATCGAGGAGCACCACACCGCCGGCCGCGACGTCGTGATCGTCTCCACATCGGGCGCCGAGGTCGTCGAGCCGATCGGCGAGCTGCTCGGCGCGGACCGGGTGGTGGCGACGCGCATGGTCGTGGGCGACGACGGCTGCTTCACCGGGGAGGTGGAGTACTACGCGTACGGCCCGACCAAGGCGGAGGCGATCCGGGAGCTGGCCGAGTCCGAGGGGTACGACCTGGCCCGCTGCTACGCCTACAGCGACTCGGCGACCGACCTGCCGATGCTCGAGTCCGTCGGACATCCCCACGCGGTGAACCCGGACCGGGCGTTGCGTCGCGAGGCTCTCGCGCGCGAGTGGCCGATTCTCGATTTCCACCGCCCGGTGCGGCTCAAGCAGCGGATTCGCGGCTTCTCCGTACCACCGCGCCCGGCGCTCGTCGCCGCCGCCGCGATAGGCGCCGCGGCGGCCACCGCGGGCCTCGTCTGGTACGCGAGCCGACGGCGGTCGGTGGCCGCCTGACCGCTCCGCATCCGCCATCACCCCGCCGACCGCGGCCCCGCCGGTCGCCACCCGTCATCCACAGCCCCGTCGACCGCGACCACGTCCCGACCGCCGCCCCGCCATCCGCGACCTCATCCGTACACCTGAACCACACTTTCACCCGCGTACGGGCCCACGAGTAAAGAAGTGCGGCCACCACTTCCGCTCGTTCCGGGGCAGTAGTACAAAGGAGTCAACGGCCCGCGAGACCAAGGACATCCGAAAGGATCACCTTAAAACGCATTCGGCCCCACGGACCGAGCATGAACACCGGGCACCCACGCGACGTCGACCCGTCGATTACGGGCCAGCCGCACCAGGTGACGGGCGAAGTTCCCGACCTGATGGGCAACATATCGAGGACGCTTGGTACCCCGGTGCTCATGCCAGCGGCGGTACGAACAACTCGTACCGCCGCATTCTCTGTGCCGCCTTCCGGTGGCGTCGGTCGTACCGGACGGACGTACGTCGTTACGCCGCCCCGCGCTGGAGCGCCTCGCACACGGCCGTCGACTCACGTGCGCCCAGCTCGACCGCCTTGCCACAGTGGGCGATCCAGGCGGCCATGCCCTCCGGGGACCCGGAGACATAGCCGTCGAGCGCCGCCAGATAGGCCGCGCGGCCCAGCTCCGCATGGCCCACCTCGGCCGGACAGACCGACTTGGGGTCCAGACCGCTGCCGATCAGGACGATGCGCTCGGCCGCGCGCGCGACCAGGCCGTTGTGCGAGGTGAAGGGGCGCAGAGCCAGGAGCTCACCGTGCACGACGGCGGCCGTCACCAGTGCCGGAGCGGAACCCCCCGCCATGACCAGCCCGGCCAGGCCCTCCAGCCGGCCGTGCGTCTCCGCGGCGTCCGGCAGCGGCAGCTCGACGAGCGGCTCGTCCACCGGTTCGCCTTCCTGGCGGGGCCGCCCCACCTGGTCGGCCTTGTCCGCGGCCGCCACCAGATGCAGCCGGGCCAGCACCCGCAACGGCGACTGCCGCCAGATGGACAGCAGCTGCCCCGCCTCGGCGGTCAGCCGCAGGGCCGCGCCCACCGCACGCGCCTCGTCGTCGCCGCTGAAGTCGGTCCGCCTGCGCACCTCTTCCAGAGCCCAGTCCGCTCCGGACAGCGCCGCCGAGCCCCGGGCGCCGCGTAGGGCCGCCTCGGAGGTGATCTCGTTGCTACGGCGCCGCATGATCCGGTGGCCGTAGACCCGGTCCACGGCCTTGCGGACGGACTCCACGGACTCGGCCACGCCGGGCAGTGAACCCAGGGCCGCGAGCGGATCGGCGGTCGCGCCTGTCGTACTCATGAGTACGACACTACGCACCCCGGCGCCGCGCCCCACGAATGAGTGGTCTTCTTCACGCGGATCCCGGCCATGTGCCACGTACAGCTATCGAGCCGCTACGCTTGGTGAACATGAAAATTGCTTTCGTGGGGAAGGGCGGCAGCGGCAAGACCACCCTGTCCTCCCTCTTCATCCGCCATCTCGTCACCACCGGCGCGCCTGTCGTCGCGATCGACGCCGACATCAACCAGCATCTGGGGGCCGCGCTCGGCCTCGACGAGTCGGAGGCGGCCCGGCTGCCCGCGATGGGTGAGCAACTCCCGCTGATCAAGGAGTACCTGCGCGGCACCAACACGCGCATCGCCTCCGCCGAGCAGATGATCAAGACGACCCCGCCCGGCGAAGGCTCGCGCCTGCTGCGGGTGCGCGAGGCCAACCCCGTCTACGACGCCTGCGCCCGGCCGGTGGAACTCGAGGGCGGGGCCGTCCGTTTGATGGTCACCGGCCCCTTCACGGACGCCGACCTGGGAGTCGCCTGCTACCACTCGAAGACGGGCGCGGTGGAGCTGTGCCTGAACCACCTGGTCGACGGCCGGGACGAGTACGTCGTGGTCGACATGACGGCGGGCTCGGACTCGTTCGCCTCCGGCATGTTCACCCGCTTCGACCTCACGTTCCTCGTCGCCGAGCCGACCCGGAAGGGAGTCTCCGTCTACCGCCAGTACAAGGAGTACGCCCGCGACTTCGGCGTCGCCCTGAAGGTCGTCGGCAACAAGGTGCAGGGGCCGGACGACCTCGACTTCCTCCGTGAGCAGGTCGGGGACGACCTGCTCGCGGCCCTCGGGCACTCGGACTGGGTGCGCGCCATGGAGAAGGGCCGGCCGCCCCGGTTCGAGCACCTGGAGGACGGCAACCGCCATGCGCTGCGCGCCCTGCACACCGCTGTCGACGCCACGCACGGACTGCGGGACTGGAAGCGCTACACCGAGCAGATGGTCCACTTCCACCTGAAGAACGCCCGCAGCTGGGGCAACGAGCGCACCGGGACCGACCTGGCGGCGCAGGTCGACCCCGGTTTCGTCCTCGGCGAGGGAGTCGTCGCACCGGTGTGACGCGCCCTCCGTCCCCCGCCAGGACGGTTACGGCTTGGCGGCCGGCGCCCCCGGTACGCCCTTCGGCGCCGGTGCGGGGTCGGCCGACAGGAAGGACGCCCAGCCCCTCTCGGGGGCCTCACCGACACCCAGGGCGCGCAGCTTCTTCAGGACCTTCGGGTCCTGGGCGTCCAGCCAGTCCGCGAGCTGCCGGAAGGAGACGCAGCGCACCTCCTCCTTGGTGCACACCGCCTCGACGACCTCCTCCACGGCCCGCATGTAGGTGCCGCCGTTCCAGGACTCGAAGTGGTTGCCGATGATCAGGGGCGCACGGTTGCCGTCGTAGGCCCGCTGGAAGCCCTGGAGCAGCCCGTCGCGCATCTGGTCGCCCCAGAACTCGTGCTTGGCCGGATCGCCCTGGGTGGCGGTGCCCGACTGGTTGACCATGAAGTTGTAGTCCATGGTGAGTTGCTCGAAGGTGTGCCCGGGGAACGGCACGAGCTGCATCGACAGGTCCCACAGCCCCTGCTTCTTCTGTGGCCAGACCTGGTTGTTCACCCCACTGGAGTCGTAGCGCAGGCCCATCTCACTGGCGGCCGTCAGGAAATTCTCCCGACCCTCCAGGCACGGGGTGCGGGCACCGATCAGCTCCTTGTCGTAGTCGAAGGGCAGGGGCGCCGCGTTCCTCGCCCCGGTGTTGGTCTTCCAGGTCTGCACGAACTGCTTGGCCTGCCTGGTCTCGTCCTTCCACTCCTCGACCGACCACTCACCGACCCCGCTCCCGCTGCCGCAGAAGTGGCCGTTGAAGTGGGTGCCGATCTCGTTGCCCTCCAGCCATGCCAGTCGCAGCTGTTCGACGGTGGCCGCGATGCCCTCCTCGTCGTTGAAGCCGATGTCGGAGCTGCCCGGGGAGTGCTGCGGCGGCAGATAAAGGCCCCGCTTTTCTTCCGGCAGCATGTACACGCCGCTCAGGAAGTACGTCATCGTCGCGTTGTTCTCCTTGGCCACTTCACGGAAGTGGGAGAACAGTTTCTGACTGTCTTCGCCCGCACCGTCCCAGGAGAACACCACGAACTGCGGGGGCTTCTGGCCGGGCTTGAGGCGTTCGGGCCGGGGCAGGTGCGGCTGGGCTCCGGTGTACGCGGTGGAGCCGTCACCGATCAGCCGTACCGCGCTCTCGGGCGCGGGCGCCGCCTCCGCCTTCTCCCCCTGCGGACCGTACGCCCCTTCACCGGAACCGTTACTGCCGCCCATCGCGCAACCGGCGAGCGACGCGGCGCAGACTGCGGCGGCGATCACGGTGCGCGCGGCGATCCTGTGGGTGGCGGCCATGTTCCGCCCACCTTCTTCCTTCTCTCGAGCCAACGCCGAACAGGGCGATGTCGGGTGCTGTGCCGGCATGTGCGGTCAGCGTCGACAAGGTGGCACGAGGCCGGGAAGGAATTAATACGACAAGCCGATGAAATGAACGATTCACTCGCTCGATCGGCCCATTACTCCATTTGCGCGAAAAGTCTATGCCTCTTCTTTACTCCGAATTACGATCTGTTTACTGAGCGCAATCCCCGAGCGCTCGGCCTCCCGCCGCTGTACGCCGTGCCCCACGGCCCGCGGGCTCCCCCGCCCGGCGGGGGCCACCCCTGAACGCGACCACGCAGCCCCGGAGGAGACGGGAAACATGTCAGCCTGCGTCCCCGCCCGTGCCGATTCGGCCCGGACCAAACACGTCCACCCACCCCACAGTCCGCCGCCCGGCCGCCCCAGGCGCTTCCGCGTCGCGGGTGCCGACCTGTCGGCCTCGGTCGCGGTCTTCCTGATCGCCCTGCCCCTCTCCCTGGGCATCGCCCTCGCCACCGGCGCCCCGCTCCAGGCCGGCCTCGTCGCCGCCGCCGTGGGCGGGATCGTCGCGGGATGGCTCGGCGGCTGCCCGCTCCAGGTCAGCGGCCCCGCAGCCGGACTCACGGTGGTCACCGCCGACCTCATCCAGCGTTACGGATGGCGTACGACCTGCGCCATCACAATTCTCGCGGGGCTCGCGCAACTGGGCCTCGGCTGTCTGCGGGTGGCGCGTTCCGCGCTCGCCGTCAGCCCCGCCATCGTGCACGGCATGCTCGCCGGGATCGGCGTCACCATCGCCGTCGCCCAGCTGCACATCGTGCTCGGCGGCACCCCGCAGAGCTCCGTGCCCGACAACCTGCGTGCGCTGCCCGCCCAACTGGCGAGTCCCAGACCGGCCGACCTGGCGGTGAGCGTGCTGACCCTGACTCTGCTGCTGCTCTGGCCACGAGTCCCGGGCCGGGCCGGGCAGCTCCTGGGCAAGGTGCCCGCCGCCCTGGTCGCCGTCGCCGGCGCCACGACGGTCGCGGCCCTCGCCGGGCTCAGTCTGCCCAAGGTCGACCTGCCGTCCTGGAGCAGTCACGCCCTGGCCACGCTGCCCGACGGCCCGGTGCTCGGCATCGTCGCCGCCGTTCTCACCACCACGCTGGTGTGCAGCGTGCAGTCGCTGCTCGGCGCGGTCGCCGTAGACAAACTGGTCGCCGCCCGGCCGGGTCTGACGGGCCGCGTGGGGCGCTCCGACCTCGACCGCGAACTGCTCGGGCAGGGCGCCGCCAACATCGTCTCCGGGTCACTCGGCGGACTGCCCATCGCCGGTGTGGCGGTGCGCAGTTCCGCGAATGTGGCCGCGGGTGCCGTCAGCCGGAACTCCACGATGCTGCACGGCGTTCTCGTAGTGATCGCCACTCTGCTGATGGTCCCGGCCCTGGAGCTCATCCCGCTCGCCTCGCTCGCCGCCCTGGTCATGGCCGTCGGCCTCAAGATGGTGTCGCTGAACCACATTCGCACGGTGACCCGCCACCGTGAGGTGCTGGTCTACACGGTGACCACCTGCGGCGTGGTGTTCCTCGGCGTCCTGGAGGGCGTCGCGCTGGGCATCGCCGTGGCCGTCGGTGTCGCCCTGCACCGCCTGACCCGTACCCGGATCACGCACGACGAGACGGAAGGAGTCCATCACGTACATGTACGAGGGCAGTTGACGTTCCTCGCGGTGCCGCGGCTCAGCCGGATCCTGCACCAGGTGTCCCACGGATCCAGTGTCGTCGTGGAGTTGGACGGGTCGTTCATGGACCACGCGGCGTACGAGACGCTGCAGGACTGGCAGAAGACGCACACCGCGCAGGGTGGCTCCGTCGACATCACCGGCCGTCGGCCCGGCACCCGTATCTCCGAGCCGACCGACATGGACGGCTGCCGCTGCCGCCCCTGGACCCCCTGGCGCAACCACCAGTGCGATCGCCCCCAGCCGGCGCCCCCGCACGGTACCGGCCGACGGGACGGCACCGGTGAGAGAGACGAAGAGGCCATCGACGCGACAACCGGGCCGAGCGCCGCCGGCAGAGCCGGTGGCCCCGACCGGGCCGGCACGTCCAGGAGGCCCGGCGGCCTCAGCGGACAGGAACTGGCACGCGGCATCAACGCGTTCCAGCGCAACACCGCCCCTCTGGTGCGCGGTGAGCTGGCCCGGCTGGCGCGCGAGGGGCAGCAGCCCTCCCAGTTGTTCCTGACCTGTGCCGACTCGCGGGTGGTCACGTCGATGATCACCTCCAGTGGTCCCGGCGACCTCTTCGTGGTGCGCAACGTGGGCAACTTCGTGCCGCCGCCCGGCGAGGAGAGCGGTGACGACTCCGTGGCCGCCGCGATCGAGTACGCGGTGGACGTGCTGAAGGTGCGGTCCATCACGGTGTGCGGCCACTCCGGGTGCGGGGCGATGCATGCACTGCTCGGCTCCGAGGCCGGGGGTGCGCAGACCCCGCTCAAACGGTGGCTGCGGCACGGGCTGCCGAGCCTGGAACGCATGACGGTCGCCGAGGACTCCTCCCGGCCCCGGTCCGCCGGATACCGGCCCGCGGACGCGGCCGAGCAGCTCTGTCTGGCCAACGTGGTCCAGCAGTTGGAGCACCTGCGCGCCCACGACTCGGTGTCCCGGGCGCTGGGCGCGGGGGACCTGGAGCTGCACGGCATGTACTTCCACGTGGGCGAGGCGCAGGCGTATCTGCTCGTGGAAGAGGCCGGGGACGGAGTGTTCGCGCCGGTGCGGGAGGCGGACCCGATCGCTTGATCCCGGAAGACGGCCGGTGCGCGGCCTGAACGGCGTCGCGCACCGGCGTGGCCGGAAGCCGGGTGGCAACAGGAGGTGTGAGAGGCGTTACAAGGGCTGAACTCGACGCCGTCGGTTTCCGTGGGTACGGATGACCGGGGCCACGGAGAGAACGACAGGTCTAAACCATTTACCCGTCGACCCTTGTCATCGGCCCCCCAGGTCTGATGAGCTGTGGCCTGGGACACAACGGACAACCCTGAGAATGGGAGATGTCGTGAGCAACGAATCCTTGGCCAACCTGCTCAGGGAGGAGACGGGACGATGAGCGAGAATTCCTCCCTCTCCAACCTGCTCAAGGAAGAACGCAGGTTCGCACCCCCCGCCGACCTGGCGGCGAACGCCAACGTCACGGCGGAGGCGTACGAACAGGCCAAGGCTGACAGGCTCGGCTTCTGGGCCGAGCAGGCCCGTCGGCTGACCTGGGACCAGGAGCCGACCGAGACGCTCGACTGGTCGAACCCGCCGTTCGCCAAGTGGTTCCAGGACGGCACGCTGAACGTCGCCTACAACTGTGTGGACCGGCACGTGGAGGCCGGACACGGCGACCGCGTGGCCATCCACTTCGAGGGCGAACCCGGCGACAGCCGCGCCATCACGTACGCCGAGCTCAAGGACGAGGTCTCCAAGGCCGCCAACGCCCTGCTGGAGCTGGGGGTGCGCAAGGGCGACCGGGTCGCCGTCTACATGCCGATGATCCCGGAGACGGCGATCGCGATGCTGGCCTGCGCCCGGATCGGCGCCGCCCACTCGGTCGTCTTCGGCGGCTTCTCCGCCGACGCCCTCGCCACCCGCATCCAGGACGCCGACGCACGCGTCGTCATCACCTCCGACGGCGGCTACCGCCGTGGCAAGCCCTCCGCGCTCAAGCCCGCCGTCGACGAGGCCGTCGAGCGCGCCGGCACCGTCGAGCACGTCCTCGTCGTCCGCCGCACGGGCCAGGACGTCGCCTGGGACGACTCCCGCGACAAGTGGTGGCACGAGACGGTCGACCGGCAGTCCGCGGAGCACACCCCGGAGGCGTTCGACGCCGAGAACCCGCTGTTCATCCTGTACACGTCCGGTACGACGGGTAAGCCCAAGGGCATCCTGCACACCTCCGGCGGCTACCTCACCCAGACGGCGTACACGCACTGGGCGGTCTTCGACCTCAAGCCCGAGACCGACGTCTACTGGTGCACCGCCGACGTCGGCTGGGTCACCGGGCACTCGTACATCGTCTACGGCCCGCTCGCCAACGGCGCGACGCAGGTCATGTACGAGGGCACCCCGGACACACCGCACCAGGGCCGCTTCTGGGAGATCGTGCAGAAGTACGGCGTGACCATCCTCTACACCGCGCCCACCGCGATCCGGACGTTCATGAAGTGGGGCGACGACATCCCCGCCAAGTTCGACCTGTCCTCCCTGCGCGTGCTCGGTTCGGTCGGCGAGCCGATCAACCCGGAGGCCTGGGTCTGGTACCGGAAGACGATCGGCGCCGGCAGCACCCCCGTCGTCGACACCTGGTGGCAGACCGAGACCGGCGCGATGATGATCTCGCCGCTGCCGGGCGTCACGGACGCCAAGCCGGGCTCCGCGCAGCGCCCGCTGCCCGGCATCTCCGCGACCGTCGTCGACGACGAGGCGAACGAGGTACCGAACGGCGGAGGCGGCTACCTGGTCCTCACCGAGCCGTGGCCCTCCATGCTGCGCACCATCTGGGGCGACGACCAGCGGTTCATCGACACCTACTGGTCGCGGTTCGAAGGCAAGTACTTCGCCGGTGACGGCGCCAAGAAGGACGACGACGGCGACATCTGGCTGCTGGGCCGCGTGGACGACGTGATGCTCGTGTCCGGGCACAACATCTCCACCACCGAGGTCGAGTCGGCCCTCGTCTCCCACCCCTCGGTCGCCGAGGCGGCCGTGGTCGGCGCCGCGGACGAGACGACGGGGCAGGCCATCGTCGCCTTCGTGATCCTGCGCGGTACGGCGGCGGAGACCGACGACCTGGTCGCCGACCTGCGGGGGCACGTCGGCGCGACGCTCGGCCCCATCGCCAAGCCCAAGCGGATCCTGCCGGTGGGCGAGCTGCCCAAGACCCGCTCCGGCAAGATCATGCGCCGCCTGCTGCGCGACGTGGCGGAGAACCGGCAGCTCGGGGACGTCACGACGCTCACGGACGCCGCGGTCATGGACCTGATCCAGGCGAAGCTCCCCGCGGCGCCCAGCGAGGACTGAACCACGCGCATCCAGGGCACCCGGCGCGAACCGCGCCGGGTGCCCTTTCACATGCGGGGCACCTCGTCGGTGCGACGGCACCTCGTTGCGCCGGCGCTCCGATGCGCCGACGCCCCGTTACGCGCAGCGCGCCCCGTTACGCGGAGCGCACGGTCGCGAAGATCACCCGGCCGCCTCGCCGTGGGCTGGGTAAGCTGGGAGACACGTAAGAGATACGTCAAGATCCTCATGGTGCGCCGGGAAGTCTGGTCGGCATGTGTTCCGTGCTGCCCACCCACCGGAGGTTCTCCCCGTGACCGCCCCCCGCGCCCCCCGCAAGGCCTTCGGCCGTCTGTCCCTCCCGGAACGTACCTACGTCGCCGACGCACTGCGCACCGAGACCGTCGGCGGTGTCCTGCTGCTGGTCGCCGCGGTGGCCGCACTGATATGGGCGAACATACCGGCGCTGCACGACAGCTACGAGAGCGTCAGCCACTTCCACTTCGGCCCCGAGGCCCTCGGCCTGAACCTGTCGGTCGCGCACTGGGCGGCCGACGGACTGCTCGCCGTCTTCTTCTTCGTCGCCGGGATCGAGCTCAAGCGCGAGCTTGTCGCCGGTGACCTGAAGGATCCGAAGGCCGCCGCCCTCCCGGTGGTGGCGGCACTGTGCGGCATGGCCGTACCGGCGATCGTCTACACGGTGACCAACACCGCCGGCGGCGGCTCCCTGGCCGGCTGGGCCGTGCCCACCGCCACGGACATCGCGTTCGCACTCGCCGTACTCGCCGTCATCGGCACCTCCCTGCCGAGCGCCCTGCGCGCCTTCCTGCTGACGCTCGCCGTCGTCGACGACCTCTTCGCGATCCTGATCATCGCGGTCTTCTTCACCGACGGCCTGAACTTCGCCGCGCTCGGCGGCGCGGTCGTCGGTCTCGCCGTCTTCTGGCTGCTGCTCCGCAAGGGCGTCCGCGGCTGGTACGTGTACGTCCCGCTGGCCCTCGTCGTCTGGGGGCTGATGTACAACAGCGGCGTCCACGCCACCATCGCCGGCGTCGCGATGGGCCTGATGCTGCGCTGCCACCGCCTCGAGGGCGAGGACCACTCCCCGGGCGAGCACATCGAGCACCTCGTGCGCCCGCTGTCGGCCGGCCTGGCCGTGCCGCTGTTCGCGCTGTTCAGCGCGGGTGTGTCCCTCTCGGGCGGGGCGCTGGCCGACGTGTTCACCAAGCCGGAGACCCTCGGTGTCGTCCTCGGACTCGTGGTCGGCAAGACCCTCGGCATCTTCGGCGGCACCTGGCTGACCTCCCGCTTCACCCGGGCCTCGCTCAGCGACGACCTCCAGTGGGCCGACGTGTTCGCGGTGGCGACCCTGGCCGGTATCGGGTTCACCGTCTCCCTGCTCATCGGCGAGCTGGCCTTCGAGGGCGACGCGGCGTTGACGGGCGAGGTCAAGGCCGCCGTGCTGACCGGCTCGGTCGTCGCGGCCGCCCTGGCGACGGTGCTGCTGAAGGTGCGGAACGCCAAGTACCGCAGGATGACCCAGGCGGAGGAGCGCGACGACGACCTGAGCGGCATCCCGGACATCTACGAGGAGGACGACCCCGCGTACCACTTGCGCATGGCCGCCATCCTCGAGAAGAAGGCCGCCGAGCACCGCAGGATCGCCGAGGAGATGCAGTCGGCACGGCTTGCCGAAGTGCCGGGCGGGGCAGGCGATGAGGGCGGTGGTCCGGCATGATCTGACGAGACGGTACAAAAGACGGGACCGTACGCAGTCGGACAGAAGACGACGACCGCAGCGGGAACCGTACGCAGAGAGCCAGCAGAAGAGGGAGACCGCGATGAGCGCACCCGACGGCAGCCCGGTCGGCACCGAACGCAGCATCGGCCAGCTGTTCGCCTCGGCGACCACCGAATTGTCGGCGCTGGTGCACGACGAGATCGCGCTGGCCAAGGCGCAGCTCAGGCAGGACGTCAAGCGCGGGGCGACGAGCGGCGGCGCGTTCTCGGCGGCGGGCCTGCTCCTGGTGTTCTCGCTGCCCATGCTGAGCTTCGCGCTGGCCTACGGCATCCGCACCTGGAGCGGCTGGAACCTCGCGGTCTGCTTCCTGCTGTCCTTCGCCGCGAACGTCCTCGTCGCGGGCCTGCTCGCGCTGATCGGCGTCGTCTTCGCGAAGAAGGCCAAGAAGGGCCGCGGCCCGCAGAAGGTAGCCGCCTCGGTGAAGCAGTCGGCGGGCGTCCTCCAGAACGCCAAGCCGCACCCGCGGCCGGAACTGCCCGCGGACCGGTCACCCGAAGCCATCGAGGCTGTGGCACGCTCGTCCTCATGACGGATCCCGCCACCCCATCGGCGCAACCCGCCTCGGTCGTACGACCCGACGTCCCCGGCGGGCGCGAAGTGATCCACCGGGACGTCGCCGCCAACGGCGCCCGCTTCCACATCGCCGAACTGGGCGACGGACCGCTGGTCCTGCTGCTGCACGGCTTCCCGCAGTTCTGGTGGACCTGGCGGCACCAGTTGGTGGCGCTCGCCGACGCCGGTTTCCGCGCGGTCGCCATGGACCTGCGCGGCGTCGGCGGCAGCGACCGCACCCCGCGCGGCTACGACCCCGCCGGCCTCGCCCTCGACATCACCGGCGTGATCCGCTCGCTCGGCGAGCCGGACGCCGCGCTGGTCGGCCACGACCTGGGCGGCTACCTGGCCTGGACGGCCGCCGCGATGCGGCCCAAGCTCGTACGGCGGCTCGCGGTCTCCTCGATGCCGCATCCCCGGCGCTGGCGCTCGGCCATGCTCGGCGACGTCCGCCAGACGCGGGCGGGTTCCTACATCTGGGGCTTCCAGCGCCCCTGGATCCCCGAGCGCCAACTGACCGCGGACGACGGTGCGCTGGTCGGCCGGCTGATCGACGACTGGTCGGGGCCGCGGCCACTGGACGACGAGGTGGTGGAGGTCTACCGCCGCGCCATGTGCATCCCCTCCACGGCGCACTGCTCCATCGAGCCGTACCGCTGGATGGTGCGCTCCCTGGCCCGGCCCGACGGCATCCAGTTCTACCGGCGCATGAAGCGGCCGGTGCGCGTGCCCACCCTGCACCTGCACGGCTCGCTGGACCCCGTGATGCGGACACGCAGCGCGGCGGGGTCCGGGCAGTACGTCGAAGCGCCGTACCGCTGGCGGTTGTTCGACGGCCTCGGTCACTTCCCGCACGAAGAGGAACCGGCCGCCTTCTCGACGGAGCTCATCAACTGGCTCCGAGACCCGGAGCCCGACCGTTGACGGATCCCGAACCCGACCGTTGACGGATCCCGAACCCGACCGTTGACGGATCCCGAACCCGGTCGGTGACCGAACGAACGCGCCCGGTATCCGGACCCGGAACGCTTGTCCTATGAACGGCCACTTGCCCGACGCATAGGCCAATTGGGGGCCCTGAGAACGGTTATCGACCTTGGGGCGGGGGCACACGTCCGGGTATGGGCTGGACGCACGACTACAGTGACGTAGCACGCGACGGCCGCTCCACGAGCGGCGTAAGCACCCACCGACGAGGAGGCACCCCGCAACTGGCGGGTGCGGACCTGCGGGTGGGCATTCCGCGCATCCTGCGCCGCCGGGCCCGCTGGGTCTCCGTGCGCCTGCGCCATCCGCGCGGCTGAGAACCGAGGCGCCGCCCCGCACGGGGTCCGGACGTTCAGAGTGCGCAGCTGTCGCTGTCCACCTGCTGGCTCGCGCTTCGGCCCTTGGTGATGTCCTCGCGGATCTCGTCCACGGTGAGCGCGTACCCGGTCTCGGCGTCGTCCAGGGACTTGGCGAAGACCACGCCGTAGACCTCGCCCTGGGGCGTCAGCAGCGGGCCGCCGGAGTTGCCCTGCCGGACGGTCGCGAAGAGCGAGTAGACGTCGCGGCTGACGTTGCCGCGGTGGTAGATGTCCGGGCCGCTGGCATCGATGCGCCCGCGCACACGCGCGGCACGGACGTCGTACGCCCCGTTCTCCGGGAAGCCCGCGACGATCGCGCCGTCTTCCCGGGCCGCGTCGTCGTCCGCGAACCGCAGCGCCGGTGCGTTCAGCTCCGGCACGTCCAGTACGGCGATGTCGCGCCGCCAGTCGAAGAGGACGATGGTCGCGTCGTACTTCCTGCCCTCGCCGCCTATCTGCACCGTGGGCTCGTCGACGCCGCCCACGACGTGGGCGTTGGTCATGACGCGCCGCTCGCCGAAGACGAAGCCGGTGCCCTCGAGGACCTTGCCGCAGCCGGTCGCGGTGCCCATGACCTTGACGATGGACTGCTTGGCGCGGGTGGCGACGGGGCTGCTCGCCAGCGCCGGGTCGGGCGGGTCGACATCGGTGATCGGCTCGTTGGAGAAGGGGCTGAAAACCTGCGGGAAGCCGTTGCGCGCGAGGACGGAGGTGAAGTTGTCGAACCAGGTGTCGGCCTGCTGGGGCAGCACCTCCTGCACGCCCAGCAGCACCTGGGACTGCCGCACCTCCTTGCCGACCGTCGGCATCGTGGTCTGGGCGAGCGCGGAGCCGATCAGCCAGGCGACCAGGAGCATCGCCACGACGTTGACCAGGGCGCCACCGGTGGCGTCCAGGGCGCGGGCCGGGGACCAGGTGATGTGTCTGCGCAGCTTGTTGCCGAGGTGGGTGGTCAGGGCCTGGCCGACGGAGGCACAGACGATGACGACGACGACCGCGACGACGGCGGCGGTCGTGCTCACCTCCGCGTTGTCCGTGAGGGTGTCCCAGACGAGGGGCAGCAGATTGACGGCGACGAGGCCGCCACCGAGGAAGCCGATCACCGAAAGGATGCCGACGACGAAGCCCTGGCGGTACCCGACGATCGCGAACCAGACGGCCGCGAGCAGCAACAGGATGTCCAGCACGTTCACTGATTCAGGCCTCGCCTTGTCGTCTTCGGTACGCAGGCCACCCTGTCATGCGCGCCAGTCCAGCGGGACCTGCTTCTCCCTGTCCCAGGGCCGCTCCCAGCCCGCGAAGTGCAGCAACCGGTCGATGACACCGGCGGTGAAACCCCAGACGAGTGCCGATTCGACCAGGAATGCCGGGCCTCGGTGGCCCCTGGGGTGGATGGCCGTGACTCTGTTGGCGGGGTCCGTGAGATCCGCCACGGGGACCGTGAAGACCCGCGCGGTCTCGTTGGGATCGACGACGCCGACCGGGGAGGGCTCGCGCCACCAGCCCAGCACCGGTGTGACGACGAAGCCGCTGATCGGGATGTAGAGCTTGGGCAGGACACCGAAGAGCTGCACGCCGGCCGGGTCGAGACCGGTCTCCTCCTCGGCCTCGCGCAGGGCGGCGCGCAGCGGTCCGTCGCCCTGTGGGTCACCGTCCTCGGGGTCCAGGGCACCGCCCGGGAAGGACGGCTGCCCGGCGTGCGAGCGCAGGGAGCCGGCCCGCTCCATGAGCAGCAGCTCGGGGCCGCGGCCGCCCCCGCCCGGCCCCTGGCCGCCCTGACCCCGACCGTCCTCGCCCTCACCGAAAAGGATCAGTACGGCGGACTGGCGCCCCGAGCCGTTCTCCGGCGGGAGGAAGCGGCTCAGCTGTCCGGGCTGCACCGTCTCGGCGGCCCGCACCACCGGATCCAGCCAGCCGGGCAGGCCCTCCTTGCTGAGGATCCCGCCCCGCGTGTCGCTCGCCCGTGTCATCGCCACCCCCGCTCTGCCCTGTCCAACGCCCGACGTCCCCGCGATCGTTCCGTCACCCGGCCCCCAGCGGTGGCGCCGGGGTGCCGCCCGCGTCCAGGTACGCCTGCGGGGGCTTCAGGCGCTGGCCGGGGAAGCCGCCCTTCTCGTACTTCAGCAGCTTCTTCGCCTTCTCCGGTTCGGTCTCGCCCTCGCCGTAAGCGGGACAGAGCGGGGCGATGGGGCAGGCGCCGCAGGCGGGCTTGCGGGCGTGGCAGATCCGGCGGCCGTGCCAGATCACGTGGTGGGAGAGGTCCGTCCAGTCACTCTTGGGGAAGAGCGCGCCGACGGCGGCCTCGATCTTGTCCGGGTCGGTCTCGTCGGTCCACTGCCAGCGGCGCACCAGGCGCTGGAAGTGCGTGTCCACGGTGATGCCGGGGCGGCCGAACGCGTTGCCGAGCACGACGAAGGCGGTCTTGCGGCCGACGCCGGGCAGCTTGACGAGGTCTTCGAGGCGCCCGGGGACCTCACCGCCGAAGTCCTCCACCAGGGCCTTGGACAGCCCTATGACCGACTTGGTCTTGGCCCGGAAGAAGCCGGTCGGGCGGAGGATCTCCTCGACCTCCTCGGGGTTGGCGGCGGCCAGGTCCTCGGGGGTGGGGTACTTGGCGAAGAGCGCGGGCGTCGTCTGGTTGACGCGCAGGTCGGTGGTCTGGGCGGACAGCACCGTGGCCACCACCAGCTGGAACGGGTTCTCGAAGTCCAGCTCCGGGTGGGCGTACGGGTACACGTCCGCGAGCTCGCGGTTGATACGGCGGGCGCGGCGCACCAGCGCGGTGCGCGACTCGCCGCGCGGCGACTTCGGGGCGACGGTCCTCGCGGGCGCGACGCCCTCGACGGCGACGGTGGCCTTCTCGGGGACGACAGCGGGCTTCTTGGCGGGCGCCTGCTTCTTGAGGGGCGGGGCCTTCTTCGCGGTCTTCTTCGCGGAACCGGTCTTCCTCGCCGAACTGGTCTTCTTCGCGGAAGCCGGTTTCCCGGCGGACGCGGCCGTCTTCGCGGAGGCCGCCTTCTTCACGGCCCCGGCCTTCTTCGCGGACGCCGCCTTCTTCGCGGGCGCCGGGGACTTCTCAGCGCTGTTCGTCACGGCACCCTTCTCCGCCTCCGCGGTCACCCTCTTGGCAGGCACCGATCCCTTTGTCGCTTTCGCCGTTTTCCTACCGCCATCGGGACCCTGTTCACCCACAGCGGAATCGCGACGTACACTCACCCGCGCAGCCCCCTAGGCCTGTGCTCTCACCGGCGATTTGGACACTCGGCCAGCCTACGACCCGGCACCGACATCCGCCCCGCACCTCCAAGATCGGCGTCCAATTGGACCCCTGCCGCGTACCCCGGGACACCGGTGCGGCATCCTTGTGACAGATCACACTGTTTGGACTGTCCGGCAAAATGGGCACCACGGACCCCTGGTACACGGGGGAACAAGATCCTCTGAGCCGGTCGACAAGGAGAGAACTCGTGGACGACGTTCTGCGGCGCAACCCGCTCTTCGCGGCGCTCGACGACGAGCAATCCGCGGAGCTTCGCGCCTCCATGAGTGAGGTGACCCTCGCCCGCGGCGACTCGCTGTTCCACGAGGGCGACCCCGGAGACCGCCTCTACGTGGTCACGGAAGGCAAGGTCAAGCTCCACCGCACGTCCCCCGACGGCCGCGAGAACATGCTGGCCGTCGTCGGTCCCAGCGAGCTGATCGGCGAGCTGTCGCTCTTCGACCCGGGTCCGCGCACGGCGACCGCCACCGCCCTGACCGAGGTCAAGCTTCTCGCCCTCGGCCACGGCGACCTCCAGCCCTGGCTGAACGTCCGCCCCGAGGTGGCCACCGCGCTGCTGCGCGCCGTCGCGCGCCGCCTGCGCAAGACCAACGACGCCATGTCCGACCTGGTCTTCTCGGACGTCCCCGGCCGTGTCGCCCGCGCCCTGCTGGACCTCTCCCGCCGCTTCGGCGTGCAGTCCGAGGAGGGCATCCACGTCGTGCACGACCTGACGCAGGAGGAGCTGGCCCAGTTGGTCGGCGCGTCCCGCGAGACGGTCAACAAGGCCCTGGCGGACTTCGCCCAGCGCGGTTGGCTCCGCCTGGAGGCCCGCGCGGTGATCCTGCTGGACGTGGAGCGGCTGGCCAAGCGCTCCCGCTGACGGACCTCAGTCGGGCAACTGGATGAGCCCGTGCTCGTCCAGGTACTCCAGCTGCGCCCGTACCGACAGTTCGGCCGCCGGCCACAGGGAGCGGTCGACGTCCGCGTAGACGTGGGCGACGACCTCGCCCGGCGTCCGGTAGCCGTCCTCCACGGCCGTCTCGACCTGGGCGAGACGGTGGGCGCGGTGGGCGAGGTAGTACTCCACGGCGCCCTGGGCGTCCTCCAGGACGGGCCCGTGGCCCGGAAGCACCGTGTGCACCCCGTCGTCGGTCGTGAGCGACCTGAGCCGGCGCAGGGAGTCCAGGTAGTCGCCGAGGCGACCGTCGGGGTGGGCCACGACCGTCGTACCGCGGCCCAGGATCGTGTCGCCCGTCAGGACCGCCCGGTCGGCGGGGAGATGGAAGCACAGGGAGTCGGCCGTGTGGCCGGGCGTCGGTACGACCCTCAGCTCCAGACCGCCGACCCCGATCACGTCGCCGGCGGCCAGCCCCTCGTCGCCCAGCCGCAGGGCCGGGTCCAGTGCCCGCACGTTCGTGCGCGTCAGCTCGGCGAACCGGGCGGCGCCCTCCGCGTGGTCCGGGTGACCGTGCGTCAGGAGCGTCAGCGCGACGCGCTTGCCCGCCCGCTCGGCCGTGTCGACGACGTGCCGCAGGTGGGTGTCGTCCAGCGGACCCGGGTCCACGACGACGGCCAGGTCGGAGTCGGGCTCGGCGAGGATCCAGGTGTTCGTCCCGTCCAGGGTCATCGCGGACGCGTTGGGCGCGAGAACGTTCACCGCGCGCGCGGTGGCGGGGCCGGAGAGGACACCCCCTCGCGGCTGTCCGGGCAGTGCTGCTGCGTCCGTCATGCGGGGGCTCCCCCGGTCGGGTCGGAAGGTGTCGCCGGCGTCGGTGCCGTGCTCGGGACGTGCTTGGTGAACTCGTCGTGGCCCGGCCACGAGACCACGATCTCACCGCCCGCCGACCGCGCCTCGGCCAGCACGGGCGTCATGTCGCGGCCCGGCGCCGCCGCGAGCGCCTCGGCCGCCGTACCGCACTCCGCCAGCGCGCGCAGGGTCGCGACGGTCGGCGGCATCATCAGCAGCTCGCCCTTGTCGTACCCGGCGGCCGCCTCGGACGGGGTGATCCACACCGTGCGGTCGGCCTCCGTGGAGGCGTTGCGGGTGCGCTGCCCCTCGGGGAGGGCGGCCACGAAGAACCACGTGTCGTAGCGCCGGGACTCGAACTCGGGGGTGACCCAGCGGGCCCAGGCGCCCAGCAGGTCGGAGCGCAGGACGAGTCCCCGGCGGTCCAGGAACTCCGCGAAGGACAGCTCACGGGCGACCAGGGCGGCCCGGTCCGCCTCCCAGTCCGGGCCGGTCGTGTCGCCCACCACCGAGTCACCGGTCGGGCCGGCGAGCAGGACGCCCGCCTCCTCGAACGTCTCGCGTACGGCCGCGCAGACGATCGCCTGGGCGCCCGCCTCGTCGACGGCGAGCCGGTCCGCCCACCACGCGCGCGTGGGGCCCGCCCAGCCGATGACACGGTCGTCGTCGCGCGGATCGACCGCGCCGCCCGGATAGGCGTACGCGCCGCCGGCGAACGCCATGGAGGTGCGCCGGCGCAGCATGTGGACGACCGTACCGGTGTCGGTGTCGGTGTCGGTGTCGGTGTCGGTGTCCTTCAGGAGCATGACGGTGGCCGCGCGCTTGGGGGTGACCGGGGTGAGGGTGCCGGCCGCCAGCGCGCGGATGCGGTCCGGCCACTCCGGTGGGTACCACTGACCATTCGCCTGCCCATTCGCCATGGCCGGAGGCTATCCGGTGACGGGCGGATGTTCGAGTGGTCCCCGGGCCGCACGGGGCCTGCGGCGGCGGTCAGCCGGGGAGGGCGGCCAGCCACTCGGTGAGCAGCCGGTTCGTCTCCTCCGGGCGCTCCTGCTGGAGCCAGTGGCCGCAGCCGTCGAGGAGGTGCGAGGCGGTCAGGCCGGGCAGGGTGGCCGGGTAGGCGTCGATCGCGTCGGACAGCCAGGTGGTGGAGGCGTCCAGGCCGCCGCCGAGGAAGAGGGACGGCTGGGTGATCGGGGCGCCCCGATGGCCGGCCAGGTCGGCCCAGTCGCGGTCCATGTTGCGGTAGCGGTTGAGGGCGCCGGTCAGGCCGGTGCGCTCGAACTCACCGGCGTAGACGTCCAGGTCCTCCTCGGTGAGCCAGGAGGGCAGCCGGCCGGCCGCCGGGAAACGGTCGCGCATCCTGCCGCCGGGAGCGACGAAGTGCGGGTCGGGGGCTTCCGGGGCGGGCATGGTGTCGGCGGACAGGGCGGCGTAGAGGCCGGCGAGCCAGCCGCGCACGTCGGGCTCGATCTCCGCCTCGGCCCGGCCGGCCTCCTGGAAGTAGGAGACGTAGAACTCCTGCCCGGCGAACGGGCCGGCGGGGTCGCTCATGCCGGCGAAGACCTCGCTCGGCTTGGGGCCGCCCGGCGGGGTGTACGGCACGCTGAGCAGGCCGACCGCGCGGAACACGTCGGGCCGCAGCAGCGCGGAGTGCGCGGCGATGGTCGCGCCCCAGTCGTGGCCGACGATCACGGCGGACCGCTCGCCGAGGGCCTCCACCACGGCGACGTTGTCCGCCACCAGCTCGAGCATCCGGTACGCCTCCACCGCGTCGGGCCGCGACGAGCGACCGTAGCCGCGCACGTCGATGGCGACGGCGCGGAAACCGGCGGCGGCCAGCGCGGGCATCTGGTGGCGCCAGGAGTACCAGGACTCCGGGAAACCGTGGACGAGCAGGACCAGCGGTCCGCTGCCCTGCTCCACGAGGTGGATGCGGCCGGCCGGAGAGGACACCAGACGGTGGACGGGCTCCTGGACGGGGCGGTGGTCGGTCGCGGACGTCTGCGGCATGGTTCCTCCTGGCACGTGCGGTCGGTCCGGTGCGGGGCCGGCCGGCGGGACCGGCGCCGACCGCCGGCCCCCGCCGCGGGCGGGGCACCGGTGACCATCCTGCGGAGGCGGAGAGACGGGGGCGAGGTTTCTTGCCATCCCGGCAACGCACGCAACCCGCACGCCACCCAGCCACGCACACCGACCGAGCCACACACACCGGCCCGGGAGCACACCCGCCGGCCCGGGAGCACACCCGCCGTCCCGGCAGCCGGCCCGGCTGCACTCCACCCGCCGATTCACTCCGGCCCGCACACGCCACCCGGCACCGTCAGCCCGGCGGCCGGTCCCGGCCGGACTCCACAGACCCGGCGGTACGCGCCAGGCCCGGCAGTACGCGCCCCGGCCGACAGACCGACCCGGCGGCACGCGCCGATCCGACCGCACACCCGGTCACGGCGCGCGGAGCCGGTCCGCACCCTGACCGCAGCGCGCGCCGATCCGGCCGCACGCACTGGGCCGCCCGCACCCTGCCGCGCGCCCTCGCAGCGCGCACGTCGGCGCGCCCGTACGGCGTCGCCCTACGCCTGGACGAGCTCCACCTGGACCTCGACCTCCACCGGCGCGTCCAGCGGCAGCACCGCCACGCCGACCGCGCTGCGGGCGTGGACGCCCTTGTCGCCCAGGACCTCGCCGAGGAGCTCGCTGGCGCCGTTGATCACGGCCGGCTGGCCGGTGAAGTCGGACGCGGAGGCGACGAAGCCGACGACCTTCACCACGCGCGCGATGCGGTCGAGGTCACCGGCGACGGACTTCACGGCGGCCAGGGCGTTCAGCGCGCAGGTGCGGGCCAGTTCCTTGGCCTCGTCCGGGGTGACCTCGGCGCCGACCTTGCCGGTGACCGGAAGCTTGCCCCCCAGCATCGGCAGCTGGCCGGAGGTGTAGACGTACGGCCCGGACTGCACGGCCGGCTGGTACGCGGCCAGCGGCGGGACGACCTCGGGCAGCGTCAGCCCGAGCTCGGCCAGCTTCGCCTCGACGGCACTCATGCCTGCTTCTCCCGCTTCAGGTAGGCCACGAGCTGTTCGGGGTTGTTCGGCCCGGGCACGACCTGGACGAGCTCCCAGCCGTCCTCGCCCCAGGTGTCCAGGATCTGCTTCGTGGCGTGGACGAGCAGCGGCACGGTTGCGTATTCCCACTTGGTCATGCGGCCGACTCTAGCCGCACCCCGGGGCCGGTCGGACGGCCGACCGCGACGACGTTGTCCACAGTCTCCGGCGTACTCCGCGCGCGGACTGGTTACGCTCGAATACGTGAGCAGGCTCCAGGTCGTCAGTGGCAAGGGCGGAACCGGCAAGACCACGGTGGCCGCGGCCCTCGCGCTGGCCCTGGCCACCGAGGGGAAGCGCGCGCTTCTCGTCGAGGTCGAGGGTCGCCAGGGCATCGCGCAGCTCTTCGAAACGGAGGCGCTGCCTTATGAGGAGCGGAAGATCGCCGTCGCTCCCGGGGGCGGGGAGGTGTACGCCCTCGCCATCGACGCCGAACTGGCCCTTCTGGACTACCTCCAGATGTTCTACAAGCTGGGCAGCGCCGGACGGGCCCTGAAGAAGCTCGGCGCGATCGACTTCGCGACCACCATCGCCCCGGGTGTCAGAGACGTCCTGCTGACCGGCAAGGCGTGCGAGGCGGTGCGGCGCAAGGACAAGAACGGGCGGTTCGCCTACGACTACGTCGTCATGGACGCACCGCCGACCGGCCGCATCACCCGCTTCCTCAATGTCAACGACGAGGTGGCCGGGCTCGCGAAGGTCGGCCCCATACACAATCAGGCTCAGGCCGTGATGCGGGTGCTGAAGTCGCGGGAGACCGCCGTCCACATGGTGACGCTGCTGGAGGAGATGCCGGTCCAGGAGACCGCGGACGGCATCGCCGAGCTGCGGGCGGCGCGGCTGCCGGTGGGACGGGTCGTCGTCAACATGGTCCGGCCCGAGGTGTTGGACACGACGGACCTGGAACTCGTACGCGACACACCGCGTTCGGCACTCGCGCGGTCCCTGTCCGGGGCCGGGCTCGGCGGGGCGCGGCGGGGCGGGCACGCCGAGCGGCTGGTGGACCCGCTGCTGGCGCAGGCCGGGGAGTACGCGGAGCGGTACGCGCTGGAGCGGGAACAGCGGGGCGTGCTGACCGAGCTGGGCCTGCCGCTGCACGAACTCCCGCTGCTCGCCGAGGGCATGGACCTGGCGGGACTGTACGAACTGGCCACCGAGCTGCGGAAGCAGGGGATCGCATGAGTCCGGACCCGGCCCGGCCGCAGGAGGGCGCGCGGCACCTCTCTGCCACGCGCGTGCTCGACGTCGACCCGCTGCTGGAGGACCCGAAGACGCGCATCGTGGTGTGCTGCGGCTCCGGCGGGGTCGGCAAGACGACCACCGCGGCGGCCCTGGGCCTGCGCGCGGCCGAGCGGGGCCGCAAGGTGGTGGTCCTGACCATCGACCCGGCGCGGCGGCTCGCCCAGTCCATGGGAATCGACTCGCTCGACAACACCCCGCGCCGGGTGAAGGGAGTCGACGACTCGGCGGGCGGTGAACTGCACGCCATGATGCTCGACATGAAGCGCACCTTCGACGAGATCGTCGAGGCGCACGCGGATCCCGAGCGGGCGGCGGCGATCCTGGGCAACCCCTTCTACCAGTCGCTCTCCGCGGGTTTCGCGGGCACGCAGGAGTACATGGCGATGGAGAAGCTGGGGCAGCTGCGGGCGAGGGACGAGTGGGACCTGATCGTCGTCGACACCCCGCCGTCCCGCTCGGCGCTGGACTTCCTGGACGCACCCAAGCGGCTCGGCTCCTTCCTCGACGGCAAGCTGATCCGCGTCCTGCTGGCCCCGGCGAAGGTCGGCGGCCGGGCCGGCATGAAGTTCCTGAACGTCGGCATGTCGATGATGACCGGCGTCCTGGGGAAGGTGCTGGGCGGGCAGTTCCTGAAGGACGTGCAGACGTTCGTGGCCGCGATGGACTCGATGTTCGGCGGGTTCCGTACGCGCGCGGACGCGACGTACAAGTTGCTCCAGGCGCCCGGGACGGCGTTCCTGGTGGTCGCGGCCCCGGAGCGGGACGCACTGCGTGAGGCCGCGTACTTCGTGGAGCGGCTGGCGGCGGAGGACATGCCGCTCGCCGGTCTGGTGCTCAACCGGGTCCACGGCAGCGGCGCCGACCGGCTGTCCGCCGAGCGGGCGCTGGCCGCCGCGGAAAATCTTGAGGATCCCCGCATTGTGGATCAGGACGGCGGGAAAGCTGGAGTTCGTAACTCCCTCGACGCGCACGGCAGTTCAGACTCCCCCGAGCCTGACTCCTCTCCCGAGTCCGCATCCTCCCCGAAGCCCGGGGCCGGAGCCGAGGCCGAGGCCGATGCTTCTCCCGCGGTTCCTGACACACCAGAGCGATCCGTCGACCAGCTCACCGCGGGCCTGCTGAGGCTGCACGCGGACCGGATGCACCTGCTCGCCCGCGAGCAGCGCACACGTGACCGCTTCACCGCGCGTCACCCCGAGGTGGCGGTCACCGAGGTGGCCGCGCTGCCCGGCGACGTGCACGACCTCGCGGGGCTGCGGGACATCGGAGTACGGCTCGCGACGGGCCGGCCCGAGCTGCCCGAGACGGGCGCCTGACCCGACCGGGACGACCGCACCGACCAGGACGTACGCAACCGGCACGTGCCGACCGGGACGTATCCGACCGGGCTGTACCGGCAGGAAGGTACCGACCGAGGAGCCGTCGGCCAAGGGTGGCCCGAGGAGCCGTCGGCCGAGGAGCGTCGGCCGTGTCAGCCCACGGCCGCGTAGTTCTCGTAGACCTCGTCGTCGTCGAGGGGCACGATGCCGGTCCCTCGCTCGTACTCCGTCCGCGCCGTCTCCAGCAGCCGGCGCCAGGAGGTCACGGTGGGCCGCCGACGCAGCAGTGCGCGGCGTTCCCGCTCCGTCATGCCTCCCCACACGCCGAACTCGACGCGGTTGTCGAGCGCGTCGGCCAGGCACTCGGTCCGCACCGGACATCCGGTGCACACCGCCTTGGCCCTGTTCTGCGCTGCTCCTTGAACGAACAGTTCGTCCGGATCGGTAGTGCGGCAGGCGGCCTGCGCACTCCAGTCGGTTACCCAGCCCATACCGGCGCCGTCCTCTCCCGAATCGAGGCTCCCCCACGGCGGCAGCGGCATATTCACCGCCGCCAGTTGAGGACGTTACGGAAGGTGGACACAGCGCAACACCCCCTTCGGGCCCAATCTTGAATGGCCCGAACGGACTATGGGTAAGCGGCAGATCACCCGGGGGAGTGAGCTGGCGACATATACGACAACCTCGACATTCAGGTCATCCCTCTTGCGCCACAACGGACACCGAACACCACACAAGGCGGAATCGGACACGCATCCCATGCACCGCGGCACGCGCTCGCACGCGCCAACGCGCCCCCAGCCGGGGTGTGTCTGGGGCCTCGCGGAAAAAACTCGAGCAGATCCGGAACGATTCGAGGACGCCGGACGTATTGATACGTGGCCGCCCTGCTGTGACAGTTGAGAGCAGCTTAGGCCAATGCCTGTACGCGTGTCCGGCGAATGAGAACGTAGGCTGCCTTCATGCCAAAGAAGCGCTCGGGCGGTGGTCTGTCGCCAACGCAGCAGGCCGCCAAGTTCCTCGGTGTCAGTGTGCTCGCGGGAGCAGTCCTGGCCGGCATCGCGTTGCCCGCCGTGGGCGCGCTGGGGCTGGCGGCCAAGGGCTCGGTGGAGAGTTTCGACGCTCTCCCGGCCAACCTGAAGACTCCCCCGCTGAGCCAGCGCACCGCCATCCTGGATGCCAAGGGCGGCACCATCGCCACGGTCTACTCGCGCGACCGCACGGTGGTCCCCCTCAAGGACATGTCGCCCTACATGCAGAAGGCGATCGTCGCGATCGAGGACTCGCGCTTCTACGAGCACGGCGCGGTCGACCTCAAGGGCGTCCTGCGGGCGCTCAACAAGAACGCGCGCAGCGGTGAGGTCTCCGAGGGCGCGTCCACGCTCACGCAGCAGTACGTCAAGAACGTCTTCGTCGAGGAGGCGGGCGACGACCCGACGAAGGTCGCCGAGGCCACCCAGCAGACCATCGGCCGCAAGATCCGCGAACTGAAGCTCGCGATCCAGGTCGAGGAGGAGCTGGGCAAGAAGAGGATCCTCGAGAACTACCTGAACATCACCTTCTTCGGCCAGCAGGCCTACGGCGTCGAGGCGGCCGCCCAGCGCTACTTCTCCAAGCCCGCCAAGGACCTCAACCTCCAGGAGTCCGCCCTCCTGGCCGGCATCGTCCAGTCGCCCAGCCGGTACGACCCGGTCAACGACGCGGCGGAGGCCACCAAGCGGCGCAATGTCGTGCTGCAGCGCATGGCCCAGGTCGGCGACATCTCCCAGGCCGAGGCCGACAAGGCCCAGGCGGCACCGCTGGGTCTGAAGGTCAGCCGCCCCAAGAACGGCTGCATCACGGCCGTGAAGGGCGCGGGCTTCTTCTGCGACTACGTGCGCGCGGTGTTCCTGTCCAACCCGGTCTTCGGCAAGACCAAGGAGGACCGCGCCAAGATCTGGAACCAGGGCGGTCTGACGATCCGTACGACCCTCGACCCGCAGGCCCAGCAGTCGGTACAGAAGTCGATCAAGGACCACGTCTACACGAGCGACGAGGTGGCGACCGCGGCCACCATCGTCGAGCCCGGCACCGGCAAGATCGTCGCGATGGGCCAGTCCCGCCCGTACGGCATCGACACCAAGCAGGGCGAGACGACGATCAACCTGTCCGTCAACAACGACATGGGCGGCGGCGCGGGCTACCAGCCCGGCTCGACGTTCAAGCCGATCGTGGCCGCGGCGGCCCTCGAGGGCGGCATGCCGGCCACGCAGACGTACTCCTCGCCGTACGAGATGGACTACCCGACCCCGGTCGCGGCCTGCGACGGCAAGACGTGGAACGAGAAGGGCGCCAAGCTCGCCAACGAGAACGAGACCGAGGTCGGTCCGTACGACATGAAGGAAGCGACCGCCAAGTCGGTCAACACCTACTACGTACAGATGATCAGCGACATCGGCATCTGCCCGGTGACGCAGATGGCGGACAAGATGGGCGTGGAGCGCGCCAACGGCAACAAGCTGGAGCAGACGCCGTCCATCGCCCTCGGCGTCACCGAGGTGTCCCCGCTGACCATGGCGAGCGCGTACGCCACCTTCGCCTCGCGCGGCACGTACTGCACGCCGGTCGCCATCGAGTCGATCAGCCAGCGGGTCGGCGACAAGAGCAAGTCGCTCGCGGTCCCGAAGACCACCTGCTCGCGGGCCATGTCCGAGAAGACCGCCGACACCGTCAACACCCTGCTCAAGGGCGTCGTCGAGGACGGTACGGGTCAGCAGGCCGGCCTCGACAGCCGCCCGAGCGCCGGCAAGACCGGTACGACGGACGAGCGGTACGCGGCCTGGTTCGTGGGCTACACCCCGGATCTCGCCGGTGCCGTGTGGGTCGGTGACCCCAAGCACGAGCGGCAGATGGTCAACATCACTATCGGCGGCGTCCCGCACGACAAGGTCTTCGGTGGCGCGGTTCCCGGCCCGATCTGGGGCGACATGATGTCGGGCGCGCTGGAGGGCACCCCGCCCACCGACTTCAACCTCGTGCACATCCCGGACAGCAAGGCCAAGGACAAGGACAAGGACGAGGACAAGGGCCGGGGCGACGGCGACCGGGACGACGGCCGCAACGGCGACGACGGCGACAACGGTGGGGACAACGGCGACGGCGGCCTCATCGGCGGCCTGATCGACGGCGGCACCGGCAACGGCGGCACCGACGGCGGCTTCCCGGGCAACATCTTCCAGGGACAGGGCAACGGCGGAAACGGCAACGGCGGGCGGCGCGGCTGACCTCCGGTCCCCCACCCAGCCGATGACGAAGGCCGACGGCCCCTCCGACACGGAGGGGCCGTCGGCCTTTACGTCCTTGGCCTCGTCCTCTGCCTACCCCCC
>NZ_JAVRFH010000067.1:0-28973 GCF_031845825.1 Streptomyces lancefieldiae
GCCGCCCTTCCCGCTCCCGCGGTGCCACCGGCCCCGGGACGGCTACGGCAGCCGCGCGCCCGGCTTGTGCGCCGGGACGTCCTCGCCGTCCGAGCCCACGACCGTCCGGCCGCCGAGCGGCTCGTCCAGGTGCACCGTCCGCTCGAACTCCTTGGCGATCAGGATGCAGACCCTGTCCGGATGCGGGGTCTCGGTCACCGTGACGGTCACCTCCTGCGCGCCCTCCTTCGCCGTCGCGGCGTAGTCGGAGCACAGCCCGCCGGTGAAGTGCACGGTCAGCTCGCTGCCCTCGGCCGTGTAGCCGCTCACCCGGACGTCCCGCGGCTCGGCCGGCGCCGGGGTCCGATCGCCGGACGGGGACGGTGAGACGGAGGGCGGGGCGGCCAGGTACTTCGGGTCGACCGCCGGATGGGTGACCGTGAAGGCGTCCTCCGTGCCCGGCGCCCGCACCTCGAACAGCCAGGACGGCACCAGCGTCTGCCGGCCCCCCACGGAGTGGGCGGCCAGCCCGAACACCGCCTCCTCGACCGTGATCGTCTGCTTCTCCGGCTTCTCCGGCTTTTTCGGTGTCCCCGCCGCAGGCGCGCAGGGCGTGTCCGCGCCGTCCTCCAGCGGTACGGGGCTCGCGCAGCCCCCGATGCCCGCGCCGGGGCCGGAACCCGGCGCGTTCAGCAGCGCCAGCGTCCGCCGCGCGTCCAGGACGGGATACGTGTCCCCCCGGAGCGGAGCCTTCACCTGTCCGCTGCCGCCGACCACCTCGCCGGTGGCGCCGACGACGACCCCCGTCGTCCAGCCGTACGTGGGCAGCCCGCCGACCTCGGGTGCGGCGTTCACGGCGCGCCGGGCGCCCATGACCTGGCTCGCGTCCAGTTTGGCGTCGTCCTGCCCCACCGCCTTCAGCACCGGCGCCGCCGCCTTCTTCGCGGCCGCCTCGCTCACCGGCGTCCCGTCGGCGGACGGGGCCCCGCACGCGGGGCCCTTCCTGCAGTTGTCGGTGCCGGGCGCGTAGCGGTGGAACGTCCAGGTGCCCGGCGCCCGCCGGTTCACCGTGAGCAGCGGACCGGAACCGTCCTCGGCGTTGCCCGCCCTCCAGGTGGTCCCCTGCGCCACCGGTGCCCCGTCCACGCCGAGGGCCTTCGCCAGCCGGGCCACCTCGTCCTCGGTGACCTGGCCCTCGGCCCGGTACACGGGCGCCGACGCGGGGCCCTCGGGGAGCGGGCCGTCGGCGCGGTAGGTGACGCCGTACGGGTCGGGCTCGCCGGGCGCGATGCCGTTCGTGCCGCCCTGCGAGGGTGCCCCGTAGCCGTCGAGGGCGAGCGGCGGGGGAGTGTCGTCGCCCGACGCGCCGGACGACGTACCACCGTCCGAGCCGCCGGAGGCGGACGTGGCCAGATACGCCCCGCCGGTCCCGACCAGCAGCACGGCGGCGGCGACGGAGGCGACGACGAGCGCCGGAGGACGCCGCCGCGCGGGACGCCCGTGGCCGGTCTCGGCGGCGGCGTCGTCGTTGTCGGGTCGCTCGGTGTTCACCGCATCGCTCCTTCGGCTGTGACTGGGGACAGCGATGGGACGCGGTGGGGCGGGATCCGGTTCCCGGCGGCCGCACGGGTCGCCCGGACGGCTCAGTCGCCGTAGTCCGACATCGCGTCCAGCAACCGGGCCGACGTCCGCGGCACCCGCACGCCGTGGATGAGCGACAGCGGGACGGGACGGCCCGAGGCACGCGCCGGAGCCGCCCAGCGCGGGGCCATCCGGGCGCAGTCACCGCGCAGCGTCGCCAGGTCGCCGTCCAGCTCGGCCGGGGCGGGGTCGGTGGTCCTCGGCTTCGTCGGCTTCGTCATAACAGAACCGTAGGCACGGCCCGGACCGCGAAGAAAGTTGTACTACCGGGTAGTTTTGCCTGCTTCGCGCCAGGGGCACTCCCGGGTAGCGTGGACTGTCAACCCGCCTCCCCCTCAGGAGAGAGTCCACGCCGTGCGCATCGCAGTCACCGGCTCCATCGCCACCGACCACCTCATGACCTTCCCCGGCCGTTTCTCCGACCAGCTCGTCGCGGACCAGCTGCACACGGTCTCGCTCTCCTTCCTGGTCGACCAGCTCGACGTACGCCGGGGCGGCGTCGCCGCGAACATCGCCTTCGGCATGGGCCAGCTCGGCACCCGGCCGATCCTGGTCGGCGCGGCCGGCTCGGACTTCGACGAGTACCGGGCCTGGCTGGACCGGCACGGCGTCGACACCGGCTCGGTGCGCATCTCCGAGACCCTGCACACCGCCCGCTTCGTCTGCACGACCGACGCCGACCACAACCAGATCGGCTCCTTCTACACGGGCGCGATGAGCGAGGCCCGCCTCATCGAGCTGAAGACCGTCGCCGACCGCGTGGGCGGCCTCGACCTGGTCTCCATCGGCGCCGACGACCCGGAGGCGATGCTGCGCCACACCGAGGAGTGCCGCACCCGGTCCATCCCCTTCGCCGCCGACTTCTCCCAGCAGATCGCCCGGATGAACGGCGACGAGATCCGGATACTGCTGGACGGGGCGACCTACCTCTTCTCCAACGAGTACGAGAAGGGGCTCATCGAGACCAAGACCGGCTGGAGCGACGAGGAGATCCTCGGCCGCGTCGGCCACCGCGTCACCACCCTCGGCGCGCGGGGCGTGCGCATCGAGCGGGCCGTCGAGGCGACCATCGAGGTCGGCGTCCCCGACGAGGAGCGCAAGGCCGACCCCACGGGGGTCGGCGACGCGTTCCGCGCGGGGTTCCTGTCGGGACTGGCGTGGGGCGTGTCCCTGGAGCGGGCCGCGCAGGTCGGGTGCATGCTGGCGACGCTGGTCATCGAGACGGTGGGCACCCAGGAGTACCAGTTGCGGCGGGTGCACTTCATGGAGCGGTTCACCAAGGCGTACGGGGACGAGGCCGCCGCGGAGGTCCAGGCGCACCTGGGCTGACCCGCGCCGGGTGACCCCCGGGCGACCGCTGGTCCGGCGGTGTCAGCCCACCCGGCGGACCACGTAGGCCGTTCCCCGGTCCGCCGGTTCCTCGCCCACGTACTCCTGGCCCCGCATCTCGCACCACGCGGGGATGTCCAGCCGGGCCGCCGCGTCGTCGGACAGGACGCGGACCGTGCCCCCGACGGGCACGTCGCCGATGACCTTGGCCAGTTCGATCACCGGGATGGGGCAGCGGCGGCCCAGCGCGTCCACGACGAGCTCGCCGCCGCCCTCCCGGGCGGTCCCCGTGGCCACCGGCGCCCCCAGTCTCTCCCGCACCGCGGCCACCGTGCCCGGCAGCACCTCAAGGAACCGCTCGACGTCCTCGGGCGCGGTCCCCGGCGGCAGCGAGACCCGGACGTTGCCCTCGCTGAGCACGCCCATCGCCCTCAGGACGTGGCTCGGTGTCAGGGTGCTGCTGGTGCAGGACGAACCGGAGGAGACCGAGAAACCCGCGCGGTCCAGCTCGTGCAGCAAGGTCTCCCCGTCGACATAGAGACACGAGAAGGTGACCACGCCGGGCAGCCGGCGCACCGGGTCGCCGACCACCTCCACGTCCGGCACCAGCGCGGGCACCCGGGTCCGGATCCGCTCGGTCAGCTCGCGCAGCCGGGCCGCCTCCTCGGCCGCCTCGGCCCGCACCGCCCGCAGCGACGCCGCCGCCGCCACGATCGCCGGGAGGTTCTCGAAGCCCGGCATCCGGCCCGACTCCCGTTCGTCCCCGGGGCCTTGCGACGCGAACCGCACGCCCTTGCGGACCACGAGCAGTCCGACCCCCGACGGCCCGCCCCACTTGTGCGCGCTCGCCGCGAGCAGTGACCAGTCGCCCGCCACCCTGCCCCAGCCCAGCGACTGGGCCGCGTCCACCAGCAGCGGCACCCCCGCCGCCCGGCAGGCCTCGGCCACGGCCGCCACCGGCTGCTCGGTGCCCACCTCGTGGTTGGCGGACTGCAGGCAGGCGAGCGCGGTGTCCTCGCGCAGCGCCGCCGCGTACGCCACCGGGTCCACCGTCCCCGTCCGGTCCACGGGCACCTGGGTGAGCGTCCCGCCGTCACCCTCGTGTGCTTCGGCGGCGTGCAGAACGGAGGAGTGTTCGACGGCTGACACGATCAGGTGACGCCCGACGCGGCGCCGCCCGGCCAGCGCCCCCGCGACCCCCGAATGCACCGCCCGCGTCCCCGAAGGGGTGAACACCAGCTCGTCCGCCCGGCACCCCACGGCCTCGGCCGCCGCCTCCCGCGCCGCGTCGAGCAACAGCCGCGCCCGACGCCCTTCCCGGTACAGCCGCGCGGGATCGGCCCACCCCTCGTCCAGGGAGGCCAACAGCGCCTGACGGGCGACCGGATGAAGAGGAGCGGCGGAAGCGGCATCGAAGTAGGGCACACGGCAACGCTATGACGTCCGGCCGGGAAGCGCCGCCGAGGGGCGCCGGGCTGTGCCGATGTGCGGCTCCGCCGCGCGGGGGCGACCGGCCACGACGGACCGTCAGCCGCCAAACGACCCCCGGTCCGGCCTCCGTAGGCGCCTGATCCCACCCTTCGGAGTGACCGGCGGCGCGTATGCCACCCTCCCCGCGACCCCCCGGAGGGCGTCGGCTAGGGTTTGGTCCGCATAAACATCAAACCCCTGCCCGACGCAGGGCGGCGACCGACCAGCGAGAAGGCCGCAGCCGAACAGCGCGGGCGAGACTCTCGGGAAGGCGCTACGTGAGTCCCAACGGCTCCGACCGCTCGCCGCGGCGCCCGATGCGGCGGAAGCTGCTGCAGGCACTGACCGCGGGCCTGGTCCTGGCGACCGCCACCGGTTGCACATACGAGGACTTCCCCCGCCTCGGCATGCCCACCCCAACCACGGAAGAGGCTCCGCGGATCCTCTCCCTGTGGCAGGGATCGTGGGCTGCCGCGCTGGCCACCGGCGTGCTGGTGTGGGGCCTGATCCTGTGGAGTTGCTTCTTCCACCGGCGCAGCCGCACCAAGGTCGAGGTCCCTCCGCAGACCAGGTACAACCTGCCCATCGAGGCGCTGTACACCATGGTTCCGCTCGTCATCGTCTCGGTGCTGTTCTACTTCACCGCCCGTGACGAGTCCGAGCTCCTGAGCCTCAAGAAGAATCCCGACGTCACGGTCAACGTGGTCGGCTTCCAGTGGAGCTGGTGCTTCAACTACGTCGAGGACGTCGCCGGTTCCACCGGGGACGCCAAGACCTCCGAGGAACTGTCCGCGATCCCGGACCGGTTCAAGAAGGAGTTCCCGGCGAACGCCGGCGGCACCTACGACTGCGGCACTCCGGGTACGCGGAACCCGCAGACCAACAACCCGGGCCCGACCCTCTGGCTCCCCAAGGGCAAGACGGTCCGCTTCGTCCTGACCTCGCGTGACGTCATCCACTCCTTCTGGGTGGTGCCGTTCCTGATGAAGCAGGACGTCATTCCGGGCCACACCAACGCCTTCGAGGTGACCCCCAACAAGGAGGGCACGTTCCTGGGCAAGTGCGCCGAGCTGTGCGGCGTCGACCACTCCCGGATGCTGTTCAACGTGAAGGTCGTCTCCCCGGAGCGCTACGAGCAGCACCTCCAGGACCTCGTGAAGAAGGGGCAGACCGGTTACGTTCCCGCGGGCATCGCGCAGACGAGCCACGAGAAGAACCGGGAGACGAACAACCTGTGAGCATCCTCAACGAACCCCAGGGTGCCTCGGCAGCAGAGGACTCGTACGAGAACGAGCTGCCGGTACGGCGCAAGCAGCCCGGCAACGTCGTGATCAAGTGGTTGACGACCACGGACCACAAGACGATCGGCACGCTCTATCTGGTGACGTCGTTCGCGTTCTTCTGCATCGGCGGCGTGATGGCGCTCATCATGCGCGCCGAGCTGGCCCGGCCGGGTCTGCAGATCATGTCGAACGAGCAGTTCAACCAGGCGTTCACGATGCACGGCACGATCATGCTGCTGATGTTCGCGACGCCGCTGTTCTCCGGCTTCGCGAACTGGATCATGCCGCTGCAGATCGGCGCCCCGGACGTGGCCTTCCCACGGCTGAACATGTTCGCCTACTGGCTGTACCTGTTCGGCTCGCTCATCGCGGTGGGCGGCTTCCTGACCCCGCAGGGCGCGGCCGACTTCGGCTGGTTCGCCTACTCGCCGCTGTCCGACGCGGTGCACTCGCCGGGCATCGGCGGTGACCTGTGGATCATGGGTCTGGCCTTCTCCGGCTTCGGCACCATCCTCGGCTCGGTCAACTTCATCACCACGATCATCTGCATGCGCGCGCCCGGCATGACCATGTTCCGCATGCCGATCTTCACCTGGAACGTGCTGCTGACCGGTGTGCTGGTCCTGCTGGCCTTCCCCGTCCTGGCCGCGGCCCTGTTCGCGCTGGAGGCGGACCGCAAGTTCGGCGCGCACGTCTTCGACTCGGCCAACGGCGGGGCGTTGCTGTGGCAACACCTGTTCTGGTTCTTCGGGCATCCAGAGGTGTACATCATCGCGTTGCCGTTCTTCGGCATCGTCAGTGAGATCATCCCGGTCTTCTCCCGCAAGCCGATCTTCGGTTACATGGGCCTGATCGCCGCGACGATCGCGATCGCGGGTCTGTCGGTGACGGTGTGGGCGCACCACATGTACGTCACGGGCGGCGTGCTGTTGCCGTTCTTCTCCTTCATGACCTTCCTGATCGCGGTCCCGACCGGTGTGAAGTTCTTCAACTGGATCGGCACCATGTGGAAGGGCTCGTTGTCCTTCGAGACACCGATGCTGTGGTCGGCCGGCTTCCTGATCACCTTCCTCTTCGGTGGTCTGACCGGTGTCATCCTGGCCTCGCCGCCGCTGGACTTCCACGTCTCGGACTCGTACTTCGTGGTGGCGCACTTCCACTACGTGGTGTTCGGCACGGTGGTGTTCGCGATGTTCGCCGGCTTCCACTTCTGGTGGCCGAAGTTCACCGGCAAGATGCTCGACGAGCGCCTGGGCAAGATCACCTTCTGGACGCTGTTCATCGGCTTCCACGGCACGTTCCTGGTCCAGCACTGGCTGGGTGCCGAGGGCATGCCGCGCCGGTACGCCGACTACCTGGACGCCGACGGCTTCACCGCGCTGAACACGATCTCGACGATCAGCTCGTTCCTGCTCGGCATGTCGATCCTGCCGTTCTTCTACAACATCTGGAAGACGGCCAAGTACGGCAAGCCGGTCGGCGTGGACGACCCGTGGGGCTACGGCCGCTCGCTCGAGTGGGCGACCTCCTGCCCGCCGCCGCGGCACAACTTCCTCACGCTGCCCCGCATCCGCAGTGAATCCCCCGCCTTCGACCTGCACCACCCGGAGATCTCCGCGCTCGATCAGCTCGAGAACGTCGGTCACGGGGAGAAGGCTCTCGCTGGCGGCAAGGAGGCCGGCAAGTGAAGATCCAGGGCAAGCTCTTCATCTGGCTGAGCGTCTTCATCCTGGCCGTCGCGATCGTCTACGGCTACTGGTCGAAGGAGCCGGCCGGCACCACGGCCCTCTTCCTGGCCTTCGGCCTGGCCATCATGATCGGCTTCTACCTGGCCTTCACGGCCAGGCGGGTCGACGCCGGTGCCCAGGACAACAAGGAAGCGGACGTCGCGGACGACGCCGGAGAGGTCGGGTTCTTCAGCCCGCACAGCTGGCAGCCCCTGGCGCTCGGCGTCGGTGGCGCCCTCGCCTTCCTGGGCGTGGCGGTCGGCTGGTGGGTCATGTACTTCTCGGCACCGGTGATCCTCATCGGCCTGTTCGGCTGGGTCTTCGAGTACTACCGCGGTGAGAACCGCACCCAGTAGCACCACTGAGCGCCCAAGGGCCCGGACACTCCCCCAGGAGTGTCCGGGCCCTTGCGTTCGCCGCACCATCCTTCACTCGTCCGGGTTACCCGCCGTGCCGCCATTGACGCCGCTCCTTAGCGTGAGGCCATGAACGACACGGTTCACTTCCAGGCGCGGGGGCGTACGGTCGTCGGCTGCACCCTGCTGGTGATCGCCCTCGGCGCGAGCGTCACCGCCTGCATCGGCGACGACAACCCGCTGTCGGCCGCGCCGTACGACGCGGCCGGCCAGATCTCCTTCAACGGTCCCACGGACGTCGGAAAGAAGGCCGACCCCAACGAGCCCCTGGAGGTCGTCGCCGAGGGCGCCGACGGGCGCATCACGGACGTCACGGCCATGGACGCGACGGGCCGCTACGTGGCGGGCGAACTCTCCGCCGACGGCGCCCGCTGGCACAGCACCTCCCCGCTGGCCGCCAACGCCCGTTACACCGTGCGGGTCAGCACCGAGAACGGCGACGGCGCGCCCGGCCGCAAGGTCCTCACCCTCGAGACCGGCAAACCCAGCGCGAAGAAGACCCTGAACGTCGTCTTCGGGCCCGAGGCGGGCGCGTACGGCGTCGGTCAGCCCATCACCGCGGAACTGAGCCAGCCGGTCCGGGACAGGGCCGAGCGGGCCGTGGTGGAACGCGCCCTGAAGGTGGACTCCACGCCCGCGGTCGAGGGCGCCTGGTACTGGGTGGACGACAAGAAACTCCACTACCGGCCCAGGGAGTACTGGCCCGCCCACGCCACCGTCCAGGTCCGCAGCGCCCTCGACGGCATCAAGATCGGCGAACGGATGTGGGGCGGCACCGCCAAGCCCCTGAAGATCACCACCAACGACCGCGTCGTGGCCGTCACCGACGCCGCCGCGCACACGCTCACGGTCTACCGGGACGGCAAGGAGATCAGGAAGATCCCCGTCACCACCGGCAAACCAGGCTTCGAGACCCGCAACGGCGTCAAGGTCGTCCTGGGCAAGGAACCCTTCGTACGCATGCGCAGCAGCACCGTGGGTATCGCCGAGGGCTCCTCGGAGTCCTACGACCTGCCCGTGTACTTCGCCACCCGGGTCACCTGGAGCGGCGAGTACGTGCACGCCGCCCCCTGGTCCGTCGGCTCCCAGGGCTCCGCCAACGTCAGTCACGGCTGTGTCGGCATGAGCAACGCCAACGCGAAGTGGTTCTTCGGCGAGTTCCAGGAGGGCGACCTCGTCGAGGTCGTCAACTCCGGCGGCAAGACGATGGAATCCTTCGGCAACGGCTTCGGCGACTGGAACCTGGACTGGACCAAGTGGCGCACCGGCAGTGCCCTTACGGGTGGCACCGGGAGCGCCTCGACCAGTCAGGAGGCGGCACGGCTACGGCCGACGGCGGTGTGAGCGCCCCGAAGGGGGGCGCGGGGTCCGCCCCCGCCCCTCAGGCGCCCCAAGAGGCCCCGAGGGCCTGTCTGACGATTCCCGCCTGCCTCGCGACGCCACGCACGCACTCTCGCCGCACCGGGCGCAGAGCCGAGTACATCCCGTACGAGGCTCTGCGCCCGGCACGCCGAGAGCACGCACCTGACGCCGCGAGGCCGCCCTCCGGGCGACGACGGGAATGGTCAGACAGGCCCTAGACGCCCTGCAGCCTCTTCTGCCGCAGCAGCGCGGCCAGCGCGCCCGCGAACTCGACCGGCTCCACCGGAAGCGCCACAGCCGCCTCCGCACGGCTCCACGTGGCCAGCCACGCGTCCTGCGGCCGTGCGATCAGCAGCAGCACCGGCGGGCAGCGGAAGACCTCGTCCTTGATCTGCCGGCACATTCCCATGCCGCCCATGGGCACGGCCTCGCCGTCCAGCACGCAGACGTCGATCCCGCCCTTGTCCAGCTCCTTGAGCACGGCGGCCGGGGTGGCGCACTCCACGAACTCGACCACGGGCACGTCCGGAGCGGGCCGGCGACCGGTCGCCAGCCGCACCTGCTCGCGGGTGTTGGAGTCGTCGCTGTAGACCAGCACCGTGGCGGTCGTCTGCATGCTTCCTCCGATGACGCGGTGAAGACCGATGAAGCCCGATGAGACTGTCGTAGCCCGTTGCGCCGGATGCTACTCCCTCGAACTGCCCGTCAACACTGGTTCGGACACGGCTTCGACGGGCTGTTCGATGGGCCATACGGGCAGTACAGACGGTGCGGACACTCCGAACGGCACCCCCCGGGGTGAGGGCGGGATAAGCGACCGACATAATGTCGGTCGTGGCGACAGCAACGACAGTAGAAACCGGGCACGCGCACCCGTCGGTCAACCGGCCGAACCTCACCAGCGTCGGAACCATCATCTGGTTGAGTTCCGAGCTGATGTTCTTCGCGGCCCTCTTCGCGATGTACTTCACCCTGCGATCGGTGACCGGCCCGGACTTCTGGTCCGAGAAGGCCGACGCGCTGAACTTCCCGTTCTCCGCGACGAACACCACGATCCTGGTGCTCTCCTCCCTCACCTGTCAGCTCGGCGTGTTCGCGGCCGAGCGCGGTGACGTGAAGAAGCTCCGGATGTGGTTCATCGTCACCTTCGTGATGGGTGCGATCTTCATCGGCGGTCAGGTGTTCGAGTACACCGAGCTGGTCAAGCACGAGGGCCTCTCGCTCTCGTCGGACCCGTACGGCTCGGTGTTCTACCTGACCACCGGCTTCCACGGACTGCACGTGACGGGCGGGCTGATCGCCTTCCTGCTGGTCCTCGGCCGCACCTACGCGGCCCGGAGGTTCACCCACGAGCAGGCGACCGCCGCCATCGTCGTGTCCTACTACTGGCACTTCGTCGATGTCGTCTGGATCGGCCTCTTCGCCACGATCTACATGATCAAGTAGTCGCGGCACGCACCCGCGCAATACCAGAAGCATCGACGCAGAAGATCCTGACACCGGGGTAATCCGTGAAAAAGCTCTCCGCACGACGACGCCACCCGCTGGCGGCGCTCGTCGTCCTACTCCTCGCGCTGGCATGCACAGGGGGGCTGTACGCCGCGTTCGCACCCGCGAGCAAGGCGCAGGCCGATGAAACCGCCCAGTCCCTCGCCATCGACGAGGGCAAGAAGCTCTACGCCGTCGGCTGTGCCAGCTGCCACGGCACCGGCGGTCAGGGCACCACCGACGGTCCGAGCCTGGTCGGCGTGGGCGCCGCGGCCGTCGACTTCCAGGTGGGCACCGGCCGTATGCCGGCCCAGCAGCCGGGCGCGCAGGTCCCGCGCAAGAAGGTCATCTACTCCCAGGCGGAGATCGACCAGCTGGCGGCCTACATCGCCTCGCTGGGTGCCGGTCCGGCCGTCCCGTCGGAGGAGAAGTACGGCCCCGAGGGCGCGGACGTCGCCAAGGGCGGTGAGCTGTTCCGCACCAACTGCGCGCAGTGCCACAACTTCACCGGCAAGGGCGGCGCGCTGACGCACGGCAAGTTCGCGCCCACCCTCGAGGACGTCGACCCGAAGCACATCTACGAGGCCATGCAGACCGGCCCGCAGAACATGCCCTCCTTCCCCGACACCACCCTGTCGGAGCAGAACAAGAAGGACATCATCGCCTACCTGGACGCGGTCAACGGCGACGAGACCGTGGAACCCGGCGGCCTCAACCTCGGCGGCCTGGGTCCGGTCAGTGAGGGTCTGTTCGCGTGGGTCTTCGGACTGGGCGCGCTGATCGCCGTCGCCGTCTGGGTCGCCGCTCGGACCGCAAAGGCCAAGAAGTCATGAGTAGCCAAGACATTCCAGAAGAGAACCTGCCCGTAGCGCAGGACACCCCGCACGGCTCGGTGAAGGTCGCGGACGAGCAGAACCCGTTCGCCGACCCGGGCCTGCCGCCCCACGAGCACCGCGTCCAGGACGACGACGAGCGGGCCGCCAAGCGGTCCGAGCGCACGGTCGCCCTGCTGTTCACGGTGTCGATGCTGGCCACCATCGGCTTCATCGCCGCGTTCGTGACGATCCCGGTCGACAAGTCGGTCTACATCTTCCCGCTGGGTCACATCAGCGGGCTGAACTTCGCGCTCGGCATGACGCTCGGTGTCGCGCTGTTCGCCATCGGCGCGGGCGCGGTCCACTGGGCCCGCACCCTGATGTCCGACGAGGAGATCGCCGACGAGCGTCACCCGATCGAGGCGCCTCCCGAGGTCCGTGCCAAGGTCCACGCGGACTTCAAGCAGGGTGCCAAGGAGTCCGTGATCGGGCGCCGGAAGCTGATCCGCAACACGATGCTGGGCGCGCTCACCCTGGTGCCGCTCTCCGGCGTCGTCCTGCTGCGCGACCTCGGCCCGCTGCCGGGGACCAAGCTCCGCCACACCCTGTGGTCCAAGGGCAAGCTGCTCGTCAACATGAACACCCACGAACCGCTGCGTCCCTCGGACGTCGCCGTGGGCTCGCTCACCTTCGCCATGCCCGAGGGCCTGGAGGAGCACGACGAGGAGTTCCAGAACGAGATCGCCAAGGCGGCCCTGATGATCATCCGGCTGGAGCCGGAGGCCATCAAGGACAAGCGCGAGCTCGAGTGGTCGCACGAGGGCATCGTGGCGTACTCGAAGATCTGCACCCATGTCGGTTGCCCGATCTCCCTGTACGAGCAGCAGACGCACCACGCGCTCTGCCCCTGCCACCAGTCCACCTTCGACCTTGCCGACGGTGCCCGGGTGATCTTCGGTCCCGCCGGTCACGCCCTGCCGCAGCTGCGCATCGGCGTGAACGACGAGGGCTACCTCGAAGCGCTCGGCGACTTCGAAGAGCCCGTCGGTCCTGCTTTCTGGGAGCGCGGATGAGCACTACAGCCAATGAAGCCCCCCGCTCTCGCGGGAAGGCACCGGCCGGCGAGCGCGTCGCCGACTGGGCCGACGGCCGGCTGGGGATCTACTCCCTGGCCAAGGCCAACATGCGCAAGATCTTCCCCGACCACTGGTCGTTCATGTTGGGTGAGGTCTGCCTCTACAGCTTCATCATCATCATCCTCACGGGTGTGTACCTGACGCTGTTCTTCCACCCGTCGATGAACGAGGTCACGTACCACGGTTCGTACGTGCCGCTGCAGGGCCAGCTGATGAGCGAGGCGTACGCCTCGACGCTGGACATCAGCTTCGACGTCCGCGGTGGTCTGCTCATCCGGCAGATCCACCACTGGGCGGCGCTGGTCTTCCTCGCCGGCATGTTCGTGCACATGATGCGCGTCTTCTTCACCGGCGCGTTCCGCAAGCCGCGTGAGATCAACTGGCTGTTCGGCTTCCTGCTGTTCGTCCTCGGCATGTTCACCGGCTTCACCGGTTACTCGCTCCCGGACGACCTGCTCTCGGGCACCGGTATCCGCTTCATGGAGGGCGCGATCCTGTCCGTGCCGATCATCGGCACGTACATCTCGTTCTTCCTCTTCGGCGGGGAGTTCCCCGGCCACGACTTCGTGGCCCGGTTCTACTCGATCCACATCCTGCTGCTGCCGGGCATCATGCTCGGCCTGGTGGTCGGCCACCTGATCCTGGTCTTCTACCACAAGCACACGCAGTTCGCGGGTCCCGGCAAGACCAACAAGAACGTCGTCGGCATGCCGCTGCTGCCGGTGTACATGGCGAAGGCCGGAGGCTTCTTCTTCCTGGTCTTCGGTGTGATCGCCGCGGTCTCGGCCATCGCCACGATCAACCCGATCTGGTCCATCGGCCCCTACCGTCCGGACCAGGTGTCCACGGGCGCCCAGCCCGACTGGTACATGGGCTTCTCCGAGGGCCTGATCCGCGTCATGCCCGGCTGGGAGATCAACTTCTGGGGTCACACGCTCGTCCTGGGTGTGCTCGTCCCGCTGATCATCTTCCCGCTGGTCCTGGTGGCGATCGGCGTCTACCCGTTCATCGAGTCGTGGATCACCGGCGACAAGCGCGAGCACCACATCCTGGACCGCCCGCGCAACGCCCCGACCCGTACGGCCTTCGGTGTCGCCTGGCTGACCGTCTACTTCGTGCTGCTGATCGGTGGCGGCAACGACCTGTGGGCCACGCACTTCCACCTGTCGATCAACGCGATCACCTGGTTCGTCCGCATCGCGTTCTTCGTCGGCCCGGTCCTCGCGTTCATCGCCACCAAGCGCATCTGCCTCGGCCTCCAGCGCCGGGACAGGGACAAGGTGCTGCACGGCCGCGAGGCGGGCATCATCAAGCGCCTGCCGCACGGTGAGTTCATCGAGGTGCACGAGCCGCTCAGCCAGGAGCAGCTGTACACCCTCACGGCGCACGAGCAGTACAAGCCGGCCGAGATCGGCCCGACGGTCGACGAGAACGGTGTCGAGCGCAAGCCGAAGGGCACGGAGAAGCTGCGCGCCAAGCTCAGCAAGGCGTACTACGGCGAGGAGTCGCAGATTCCGAAGCCGACTGTCGAGGAGTACAAGGAGATCACGAGCGGCCACGGCCACCACTGACCCTCCAGCGTCGCCACACCACGGTCGAAGGGCCCCGTCCGGTCTGCGGACGGGGCCCTTCGCCGTGCCCGGGGCTGGATAGGGTGGGGGTGCATACCTTTCCGTGATTCACACTTTCAGGAGCGGCTCATGAGCGCTGTGACCCCCGCTGGAGGCGACACCGCGGCGGGCCGCTCCTGGCCCGCCCTGCTGAACGGACTGCTGGACGGCCGCGACCTGTCCGCGGACGACACCGCCTGGGCGCTGGACGTGATCATGCGCGGCGAGGCGACCGACGCGCAGATCGCCGGGTTCGCGGTGGCGCTGCGCTCCAAGGGGGAGACCGTCGAGGAGATCTCCGGTCTCGTCCGCACCATGTACGCCCACGCCAACGTGATCGAGGTGCCGGGCGAGACGGTCGACATCGTCGGCACCGGCGGCGACGGCGCCAAGACGGTCAACATCTCCACCATGTCGGCGATCGTCGTGGCCGGCACGGGCGCGAGGGTCGTCAAGCACGGCAACCGGGCCGCCTCCTCCGCGTCCGGTGCCTCCGACGTGCTGGAGAAGCTCGGGGTCAACCTGGAGCTGACGCCGAAGCGGGTGGCCCAGGTCGCTGAGGAGGCCGGCATCACCTTCTGCTTCGCCGTGAAGTTCCACCCGGCACTGCGGCACGTGGCGGCGGCACGCGGCCAGCTGGGCATCCGCACGGTGTTCAACTTCCTGGGTCCGCTGACCAACCCCGCCCGGGTGAAGGCCCAGGCGATCGGGGTCGCGCACGCCCGGATGGCGCCGATCATCGCCGGTGTCTTCGCCGAGCGCGGCCACTCGTCCCTGGTGTTCCGGGGCGACGACGGCCTCGACGAGCTGACCACGACGGCCACGTCCCGAGTCTGGGTCGTGCGGGACGGCAAGGTCACCGAGGAGGCCTTCGACCCGCGGGACGTCGGCCTCGAACTGGTGCCGGTCCAGGCGCTGCGCGGAGCCGACGCCTCCTACAACGCCGATGTCGCCCGCCGTCTGCTGGCCGGCGAGCGGGGCCCCGTACGGGACGCGGTGCTGCTGAACTCGGCGGCGGCCCTGGTGGCCCTGGAGCCCGGCGACGGGCCGCTGACCGAGCGGATCCGGGCCGGCATGGACCGGGCGGCCGAGGCCATCGACTCGGGCGCGGCCAGGCGGAGCCTGGAGCGCTGGATCGCGGCGAGCAACGCGTAACCGTCCGTCGGTGTGACGCCCGTCCCGCGATCCGGACTCGGGTTGCGGGACGACGATCACTTCACGTACGTTCCTTGGCAGGTCATGAGCGACAGTCATTCGGCCCCGGCCGACTGTCCGGCAACCCTCCGTCCGTGGCGGGGTGCCCCGGGTGAAGACCAGGCGGTGGACAGCAAGGTCCACGGCAAGCGCGGACCCCTCGCGAAACCAGGGGTCCTGGGTCGTTCGAGGGAGTCTCCCGTGAATCAGCGAATGCGATAGGGCCGCAGAGCCCCGCCTCCGCATCCCCCTTTCACCGTCTCCACCGCGTTCACCGCGTTCTTGACGTATCTCCCGGGCTGGAGCCGTCGCGGTTCGCGTGGTGACACCACCTGCCTTCACGGGAGTGCACCCATGTCCGTCTCCACCCTTGCCGTCGACCAGTCCGTTTGTGCCCCTCTGCCCGTTCTGGGCCGGGATGTCACCGTCCCGCTCGTCACCGGCGGGGAGGTCACCTACGCCGCGCTCGACTACGCCGCCAGCGCACCCGCGCTCCAGCGGGTCTGGGACGACGTGGCGGCCTATGCCCCGTACTACGGCAGCGTGCACCGTGGCGCCGGGTACCTGTCGCAGCTGTCGACCGACCTGTTCGAGAACGCGCGGAACACCGTCGCCGACTTCCTCGACTGCCGGGACGGGGACCAGGTGGTGTTCACCCGGTCCACCACCGACTCCCTGAACCTGCTCGCCGCCGCGCTGCCCGCCGACTGCCGGGTCTTCGTCTTCGAGACGGAGCACCACGCCTCGCTGCTGCCCTGGCGGGACGCGGACGTGACCTGCCTCGACGCCCCGCGCAGCCCCGCCGAGGCCGTCGAGACCCTGGAGCGCGCCCTCGCCGCCCGCGAGCCGTACGGGCCCGCCCTGGTGTGCGTCACCGGTGCCTCCAACGTCACCGGCGAGCTGTGGCCGGTGCGCGAACTGGCCGCCGCGGCGCACGCGCACGGCGCCCGGATCGTGCTGGACGCCGCCCAGCTCGCCCCGCACCACCCCGTTTCCGTGACCGGCCTGGACGTGGACTGGGTCGCCTTCTCCGGGCACAAGCTGTACGCCCCCTTCGGCTCCGGCGTGCTGGCCGGGCGTGCCGACTGGCTGCGCGAGGCGGAGCCGTACCTCGCGGGCGGCGGCGCCAGCCGCAGGGTCAGCCGGCGCACCGACGGGGGTGTGGACGTGGAGTGGCACGAGAGCGCCGCGCGGCACGAGGCCGGGTCGCCCAACGTCATCGGCGCCTACGCCATCGCCTCCGCCTGCAAGGCGCTCACCGAGGCCGGGTTCGACACGCTGGTCGCCCGCGAGGAGTACCTGGTCCGCAAGGTCCGGGAGGGGCTCGCCGAGGTGCCGGAGGTCCGGGTCCTGTCCCTCTTCGGCGACGACGCCCCCCGCGTCGGCGTGCTCTCCTTCGTCGTCGAGGGCTGGAACAGCTCCCACTTCGCCGCGGCGCTCTCCGCCGAGTACGGCATCGGCGTGCGCGACGGCCTGTTCTGCGCCCACCCGCTGGTGCGCACCCTGCTCGGCAGTGACCCGCAGGCGCAGGGCGAGTGCGGCGCCCCCGAGGCGGCGCCGGGCGAGAAGTCCCTCAACGCCATCCGCGTGAGCTTCGGCGCGGGCACCCCGGACGAGCACGTCGAGCGCTTCGTGACCGCGGTCAGGGAGCTGGTGAACGACGGCGCCCGGTGGAACTACCGCACCCAGGACGGCCGTTGCGTGCCCGACACCACCCCCGCCGACACCACCTCCGCCGACACCACCTCCGCCGACGACGCCTGAGCCGCCCGCGCCGCCCGGCCCGGCAGCCGCGACCCGAGCAGGATCATCCGCAGCGCCCGCTCCGTGGCGTCCGTGAGCAGCTCGGCGGCGCGCACCAGGGCGTCCGCCAGGGCCATCGGGGCCGGCATGATGCCGTGAAAGGCGTCCACCCCCGGCACCTGGTGCGCGCCCTCGCCGAGCGTGCCGGCCAGGGCGAGGACGGGACGCCCGGAGAGCTTGGCGCGGCGGGCCACCTCGGCCGGGACCTTGCCGCGCGGCGTCTGGTGGTCCAGGGCGCCCTCGGCGGTGATCACCAGGTCGGCACGGGCGAGCCGGGCGTCCAGGTCGAGATGGTCCAGCAGGACGTCGAAGCGGGGCAGCAGCCGGGCGCCGACGGCGGCCAGCCCCGCGCCCAGACCGCCCGAGGCACCGGTGCCGGGGCCGTGGCGCAGGTCGATGCCGGCGAGGGCCGCGCCGCGGGTGGGGGCCGTGCCGCGGCTGGGGCGCCCGGCGCCGGTGGGGTTCACGTCGCGGGTGAGGACGTCCGCCCAGTTCTCCAGCCCCGCGGACAACTCCTCGACCTGCGTGGGCGTCGCCCCCTTCTGCGGGCCGAACACCCGGGCCACGCCCCGCTCGCCGCACAGTACGTTGTACGGGTTGCACGCGACGAGCAGCTCCGTGTCCTTCAGCCGGGCATCCAGACCGGCCGGGTCGACGCGGGCCAGGCGGACCAGCTCCCGCCCGCCGTAAGGGAGTTCGAAGCCGTCGGCGTCCAGCAGCCGGGCCCCGAGCGCCTGGAGCGCGCCCGCGCCCCCGTCGGACGTGCCCGAGTCGCCGCAGCCGACCAGGATGCGCCGCACCCCGGTGTCGAGCGCGGCGCGGATCAGTTCGCCGACGCCGTACGTCGTCGTCGCACCGGGATCGCGCAGGGCGCGGGGGACCAGCGACAGTCCCGCCACGGCCGCCATCTCCACCACCGCCGTGTCCCCGGCGCCGAGCAGCGCGAAATGGGTGCCGACGGGTTCGCCGACCGGGCCGGTGGCGGCCAGTGCGACCAGCCGCCCCCCGGTCGCGGAGGCCAGCGCCACGGCCGTGCCCTCGCCGCCGTCCACCAGCGGGATCAGGTCGATCCCGGCGGCCGGCAGGACCCGGCGGACACCCGCCGCGATGGCGTCGGCGGCGGCCTGGGCGGACAGGGACTCCTTGAAGCCGCTGGGGGCTACGACAACACGGTTCAGCATGGAGGACTCCTTCAACGGGTCACGGGCACGCCGAGCAGCGGCCAGACGGCGGCGGCGAAGAACAGCACGAGCGCGGCGGTCAGCGGGGCCAGGACGGCGGACAGCCGCAGCAGGTCCCGCGGGGTGTAGGTGGGGACGTCGGGTATTTCCGCGAAGAGCGTGACCGGCTTGGCGGAGGCCGGGAGCGTGTGGCAGAAGCCGGCGGCGGCGGTGGACGCGAGCGCGGCGGTGACCGGATTGACCCCGGAGCCCACGGCCGCCGCGATCACCAGCGGGACCAGGACGGAGGAGCGTGCCGAGCGGGACTGGAGGACCAGGTGGGCCGCCGTGCTGACCGCGACCACGGCCCCGAGGAAGAGGGCCGGCGCGACGTGCGCGGGCAGCCCCGACACCAGCCACTTCGCCGCGCCGGAGTCGGCGAGCGCGACGCCCATCGCCATGGTCGCCGCCATGAACAGCAGCAGCGACCAGGGAACGGTCTTGAGCGCGTCCTTGAGTCGTACGGTGCCCAGAGCGGGGGAGGAGGCGACGACCGCGCCGATCAGCGCCACCACCGCGGGTGAGACGTGGTGCAGCGGTTCGCCGCACCACAGGGCCACCACCGTGGCCAGCAGCAGCGCGCAGCGCTTCTCCGCCTGCGTCCAGGGGCCGGTGACCGGGCTCTCGCTGTGCCGCTGTATCTCCGCGGCGGTGATGCGGACCGGGCCCTCGCGGTCCGCGCGCCGAGTGGTCGTCAGCAGCACGGCCTCGGCGGCCAGATGGGAGGAGGCCACTGCCAGCGGCAGTCCGAGCAGCAGCCACTGGGTGAAGCCGATCCGCTCCCCGGTCGCCTCCCACAGCACCGACACCGTGATCAGGTGCGCGCCCGCTCCGATCAGGGTCGCCACCGCCGACAGCAGGATCACGGTCGGGAACAGCAGCGCCAGCATCACGACCAGTCGCTTCCGGTCGGCGAGCGCCTTGGCGAGCGCCAGGAACACCGGCAGCGCGAGCGCCGCCCGGCCCGACGTGGCCGGCACCGCGAACGCGGTGACGACCAGCGCGGCCGTCGTCAGGTGGATCAACTGCCGTACCGTGTGCGCCCCGCCGACCAGGAAGGCCGCCGCCCGCCCGGCGAGCCCGGTCCGGGCCACCGCCGCCGCCAGCACGAAGGCGCAGATCAGCAGCCACACGGTGGCGTCCCCGAGGGTGCTGAAGAGGGTGTCGCTGCTGATGACACCGGTCACGGTCAACGCGAGACCGGCGCCCAGCGCGATGTACGTGTCGTCGATCGGCGTGCCGATCCAGGCACAGGTGGCCAGCGCGAACACGGCGAGGGTCAGGCGCGCGTCGCCGCCCAGGGCGGGGAAGCCGGCGGGGACCGCCAGCAGCGCGCACAGGGACAGCGCCACGCACAGGGCCGCCGCGAGGCGGAGGTTCAACGTCACGTCATCGAGGGTTCTCCCCGGCGGTGAGCCCTCAATGAGCGGCACATGAAGGAAACTTCACCAGGTCGGCAGCCGGTACCCCATCCCGCGCACGGTCTCGACCTGCTGCGCCCCGAGCTTCTTGCGCAGCGCCCGCACGTACACGTCCACGATGTTGGAACCGGGGTCGAAGTCGTAGCCCCACACATGGGACAGGATCTGCTCCCGGGACAGGACCTGCCCCGGATGCCGCAGGAACAGCTCCAGCAGCACGAACTCCCGGGCCGTCAGGTCGACGGTGCGCTCTCCCGAACGGGCCCGGCGGGTGCGCAGGTCCAGGCTGAGCGAACCCGACTTCAGCACGGTCACCTCCGGCGCCCGGGCCGCCGTACGCAGCCTGAGCCGCACCCGGGCGAGCAGTTCCTCGAAGCGGAACGGTTTGGTCATCCAGTCGTCGGCGCCGCCCTCCAGTCCGGCCACCGTGTCGCGTACGGAGTCCCGGGCGGTGAGCACGATCACCGGGGTCGTCACCCGGGCCTCGCGCAGCTCGCGCAGCACGGTGAAGCCGTCCCGGCCGGGCAGCCCGATGTCCAGGACGATCAGATCGAAGCCGCCGGTGAGGGCGTAGGCGTAGGCGGTGTCGCCGTCGGTGACGGCGGTGGTGGTGAAGCCGTTGGCGCGCAGGCCCTTCTCGACGAAGGAGGCGATGCGCTCCTCGTCCTCGACGATGAGGATGCGGTTCATTGACGAGCCTCTTCCGGAATCAGTCCAGTGTCAGTACGAAGGTGGCGCCGCCGCCTTCGGTGGCGCGCAGGGTGACCCGGCCGCCGTGGCCCTCGGCGATCGCCTTGACGATCGACAGCCCGAGCCCGGCGCCGGACCCGCGCACCCCGCGCCGGGCCGTGCCGCGCCGGAACCGTTCGAAGATCACCTCGGCGTCCTGCGGCTGGACGCCGGGCCCGGAGTCGGCGACGTACAGCTCGACGCGCGGACCGTCGGCGCGGGAGCCGATGCGGATGGTCTGGCCGGTGGTGGTGTGCTGCACGGCGTTCTGCGCGAGCTGCACCATGGCCTGCGTGATCCGCTGGGGATCCAGCTCGACCTCGCGGTCGGCGACCTCGGCCAGCACCCAGTCCCGGTCGCCGAGGGTGCGGGCCTTGACGTAGACGTCGGCGGTGAGTTCGGCGAGCTGGACCGGCTCGGGGGTGACGAAGTCGGGGCGTTCGGCCTTGGCGAGCAGCAGCAGGTCCTCGACGATGCGGCTCATCCGGTCCAGTTCGTCGGTGACCAGGCGGACGGTCTCCTCGCGCTCGGCCGGGTCGTCCCCCATGAGCTCGAGGTGGCCGCGCACGATGGTGATCGGGGTGCGCAGCTCGTGGCCCGCGTCGTCGACGAACCGGCGCTGGGTGGCGAAGGCGCGTTCCAGCCGGTCGAGCATGGCGTTGAACGTCTCGGCGAGCGCGGCCACGTCGTCGCGGCCGTGCACCGGGATGCGCCGGGTCAGGTCCTGCTCGGTGAGCTGCGCGGCCGTGGTGCGCACCAGCCGAACCGGCTTGAGGATCCGGCCCGCGACCACCCAGGCGATGCCCGTCGTCATCAGCAGGGCGACGCCGGAGATGGCGAGCAGGACGCGGAACACCTCGTCCGCGCGCGCCTGTTCACGCCCCGGGTGGAAGGCGACCACGAAGGCGGCCGCCGGTTCTCCGCCGTAGCGGGCCACGGTGACCTTGGCCCAGCGGATCTCGCCCTGCGGCCGCTCCAGGGTGCCGGTGGAGTCGGGTGAGGCGTAGATGCGGTGCCGGGCGACGGCGTCCTTGTGCAGGGGCAGGCCGACCGGGATCTCGCGCTGCTGGATGATCTGCGTCGGCTTGCTGCCCGCCTCGACCACCAGGCCGATGAGTTCCTCGTCCAGGTCGGCGTACTGGCGCTCCAGGAAGACCCGCAGCAGCCGTCCCGGGTCGGTGAACGGGCGGCCGGTCTCCGGGTCGAAGCCCTGCTCCTCGAAGTTGGCGAACTCGCCGGCCTCCTGCGCGAGCAGGCCGTTGATCCGCTGCTCGGTGTCCCGCAGCAGGATCGAGCGGGTCGTCGCGGCCACCGAGGCGAGCGCGACCGCCATCACGAGCAGCAGCCAGAGCAGGATGCGGACACGGGCCGATATCCGGCGGCGCTCGCGGTCAGCCGTCGTCGCCGGGTCCGTCGTCGGCGGCCGAGTCGGCGGCTCCGTCGTCGGGCTCCTGGCCCCGGTCGTCGTCATCGTCGCCATCCGGAGGGCTGTCGGTCACCGGCGGCCGGGTCACCACCTGGTCGCTGGGCGTCGGCTCGGGCGAGGAGGAGGCGGGTGTCGGGGTGGGGGAGCCGCTCTCCAGCTCCACCTCGGCCGGGACCCTGGGTTCCTGCGGGCTGTCGGTGAGGGCGAAGCTGGTCGCGGCGATGCCGAGGGGGATCAGGACGACGGCCGCCAGGGCCGCCATCCGGCGAGAGAAGACCATGGCCCTGATCCTGCGCCCGGTGTCCGGTGGCCCGGATGAGTGCCGGATGAAGAACTCTTCATCCGCGTCCCCTCCCGGACTCAGTTGTCCAGCCCGATGGCGAACGCCGCCTCCAGGTCGTGCTGCGAGTACGTACGGAACGCCACGTGCGTGTCCGTGCCCTCCACGCCCGGGATCTTGCTGATCCGGCCGGGGATGACCTCCGCGAGATCCTCGTGCTGATTCACCCGCACCATGGCGATCAGGTCGTAGGTGCCGGTGACGGAGAAGACCTCGCTGACGTTCTCCAGCGCGGCGATCTGCTCCGCGATCTCTGGGATCCGGTCCACGCTGGTCTTGATGAGGACGATCGCGCTGATCACGGCTGGTTCTCTCCCTCGGGGGCCGTCGCTGGAACGCTCTTCACTCTAGTCGCACGCCCGAACCGCACCCAGGCGAAGACGAAGCCCAGCCCGAAGCCCACCAGGTGCGCGAGGTACGCCACCCCCGGTCCGTCGCCCGCCCGCCCCGCCGCCATCCACTGCAGGGCCGCCCAGAACGGCAGCACGAGCCAGGCGGCCAGGCGCAGCGGCAGGAAGAAGAGGAAGGGCAGGAGGCTGGTCACGCGGGCGCGCGGAAACAGGAAGAGGAAGGCGCCGAGGACCGCGGAGATCGCCCCGGAGGCGCCGACCAGGGGCTGCTGGGAGTGGGCGTTGGCCCCCGCGTAGCCGAGCAGGGCCAGGTAGCCGCAGCCGAGGTAGAACAGGGTGAACTGGAGCCTGCCCATGCGTTCCTCGGTCATCGCGCCGAAGACGTGGAGGAAGAGCATGTTGCCCAGCAGGTGCACCCAGCTTCCGTGGACGAAGAGCGCCGTGGCGGGGGTGAGGGCGGACCCGGGGGAGTCCTCGAACAGTTCTGCGGGGATCACGCCCCAGCGCCGGAAGTAGGCGCGCTGCGCGGCGAGCAGCTCGTCACCGGTGCCGTACGCCGGATTCAGGCCCGACGCCGGGCTGATCAGGAACAGCACACAGCACAGGGTGATCAGCCCGTACGTCACCGGCGCGGCCCGGTCCCGGGGCGTGCGGGCCGTGCCGAGCGTCCTGACCGTCCTGAGGGCCGCCGTGGACCAGTTGCGGATCATGCCTACAGAGCATGACGTAACGGGACACGACCTCCCAGATCGCCTCGCCGCCGTGGACGGGCGGGCGACGGGTACCCGCCAGGCCGTAGGGTTACGACCCACACGCACCGGGGGAGCCCGGCGCGTCACCGACACTGGAAGAGAGCGGACAGCCACGATGACGGTTCCCCTGCCGACCGACACGACGCGGTGGCGCTGCACCCTGTGCGGCAACCTCACCCGCTTCGACGTGACCCGGGCCTCGAAGGTCGTCGAGTACGTCCACCTCGATCTGGCCGGCGAGCCGAAGGTCGAGGAGCGGGAGGTACTCAGTGAGACCATCGAGTCGGTGCGGTGCCGCTGGTGCAACGCCGTGGATCAGGTGGAACTCGTGGACAGGCCGGGTGCCGCCTCCTGAGCGGAGCGGCCCCCGCGTGAGGTGATCCCGCAGCGGGATCACGCGGAGACATTGGGGTGACGGATGGTGGAGACACACGGCGGGAGGCCGGAGGACGGCGCCGCTGAGGTGCTCGACCGCCCGCTGCCCGACGGAGTGCGCCGCAGGGTCGTACAGATAGTGTCCGACGGCTTCGGCGGGCTCACCCTCGGCGAACTGCCCGCCCAGCTGAGACAGTACGCCCGGTTCGCGCCGAACCGGAGGGCCAAGTTCGCCGGCAACGCCATGGCCGCCGCGGTCGAGACCGACCCCCTGTTCCGCCAGCGCATCGGCGAGAAGTTCCGAGAGGCCCAGCCGGAACTGGCCGGCGCCCTGGACGCCGGCTCCCCGCCCCCGGCCGCGGACCCGCTCGACGTGGCGGCCGCGGCCTACGTGCTGCGACCGCACGGCTGGGTGAAGCTGGTGACCGCCGCCGGCGAGGAGGCGCAGCGCGCGGACGCCGAGCGCGCCGACGAGGAGAGCCGTGCGGAGCTGGAGCGGCTGCACGAGGAGCTGACCCGGGCCCGGGAGCACACCAGGACCGAGACCGAGCGGCTGCGCGCCGAACTGGAGTCGGCGAAGAAGGAGACCGAGTCGCTGCACCGCAAGCTGCGGTCCGCCCTCAGCGACGTCAAGCGCGGCGAGGCGGCCCTGCGCAAGGTCCGGGCCGAGATGGACGCCGTCCGCGCCGAGGGGCACGCCCAGGTGTCCGCCGCCGAGAGCGAGACCCGGCGGCTCAGGACCCGGCTCGGGGAGGCGGAGGCGGCCCTGGAGGCCACCCGTAAGGCGGCCCGCGAGGGACGCAGCGTCGAGGACATGCGGGTACGGCTGCTCCTGGACACCCTGCTGGACGCCACGCAGGGGCTGCGCCGGGAGCTCGCGCTGCCTCCGGTGTCCGTCCGGCCCGCCCAGACGGTGGACGCGGTCGAACCGGGCCGGATGTCGCCGAAGGACATCGCCGCCCGTGCCCTGTCCGAGAACGACCCCGCCATCCTGGACCAGTTGCTCGCGCTGCCCCAGGCGCACCTGGTCGTCGACGGCTACAACGTCACCAAGACCGGCTATCCGCAGATGCCGCTGGAGAAGCAGCGGCTCCGTCTGCTCGGCCAGCTCTCCCAGCTCGCCGCGCAGACCGGCGCCGAGATGACCTGTGTTTTCGACGGCGCCGAACTGGTGGCGCCGGTGCTGCTCGCGCCGCCGCGCGGGGTGCGGGTGCTCTTCTCCAAACCCGGTGTCACCGCGGACGAGTTGATCCGCCAGCTGGTGCGGGCCGAGCCGCCGGGCCGGCCGGTCATCGTCGTCTCCACCGACCGCGAGGTCGCCGACGGCGTGGCCCGGGCGGGCGCGCGGCCGGTGGCGTCCGCGGTGCTCCTCAAGCGGCTTTCCTGACCCCTGGTTCGCTTCTGCCCCAAGCGCAACATAGGGGATCTATGCCCGAATTGACGGGAGCGTCACGCAACGTAGCGTAAATCCAGCGTCACCGCAGGTGAGTTGTGGCAAAGAATGCTGTGGGTGACCGGGAATTTTCGGCGGAGGATTTGAACTGATCACGAGTAGGTCACTAGGGTCGTCCATCGAACCCTCGAACGGGTGATCCCTCTCAAGAAGGAGCTCGTCTCCGTGGCGTCCCACCGTCGTCCCAAGCAGTCGAGTCGCGCGCGTGTGACCGTGCTCACCACCGCTGCCGCCGCCGCTGTCGTTCTCAGCTCGCAGGCCGCCAACGCGGCCCCGAGTGAGAAGCCGAGCAAGGACGAGGTCAAGGCCAAGGTCGACAAGCTCTACGAAGAGGCGGAGCAGGCCACCGAGAAGTACAACGGCGCCAAGGAGAAGCAGGAGAAGCTCCAGAAGGAGATCTCCACCATCCAGGACAACGTCGCCCGCGGCCAGGAGGAGCTCAACGAGCTGCGCGACGGCCTCGGTTCGATGGCCAGCGCCCAGTACCGCTCCGGCGCCATCGACCCCTCCCTCCAGCTCTTCCTCTCCGCCGACCCGGACGACTACCTGGACAAGGCCTCCACGCTCGACCAGCTCAGCGGTCAGCAGGTCGAGGCGCTGAAGAAGATCCAGGAGAAGCAGCGCGACCTCGCCCAGCAGCGCTCCGAGGCCACCGAGAAGCTCAAGGACCTCGCCTCCACCCGCACCGAACTGGGCAAGAAGAAGAAGGAAGTCCAGGGCAAGCTCTCCTCCGCGCAGAAGCTGCTCAACTCGCTCACCGCGCAGGAGAAGGCCGCTCTCGACGCCGAGCAGCAGCGCTCCACCCGCACCAGCGAGCGCCAGGTCCTGTCCGGTACCGGGAAGGCCGCCTCCGGCCGGGCCGGTGCCGCCTTCGCCGCCGCCCAGGGCAAGATCGGCTCGCCCTACGTCTACGGCGCCACCGGCCCGTCCTCCTTCGACTGCTCGGGCCTGACCTCCTGGGCGTACGGCCAGGCCGGCGTCGGCATCCCGCGCACCTCCGAGGCGCAGGCCAACTACGGCACGCGCATCTCCTCGATGAGCGACCTCCAGGTCGGCGACCTGGTCTTCTTCTTCAACGACCTGCACCACGTCGGCCTCTACGCCGGCAACGGCCAGGTCCTGCACGCGCCGCGCACCGGCACGGTCGTCCGCTACGAGTCGATGAGCACCATCGGCGGCCCGTTCATGTGGGGCGTACGGGTCTGAGGAAGACCGCGCCCACCCCCGGAACCGGAGCCGCGCCCACCCCCGGAACCGGAGCCACGCACCAACCCTGAGTCGCCCACGCCGTGCCGCCCGTTCGAGCGAATCACGGCAGGGTGCTCAGACCCCCGCCCCGCCGTTGACCTGCGTCAGCGGCGGGGCGTCGCGTTGCGCGCCCCCGGAGGTCGTTGGTCCGTGCCCCGCCACGGGGTTACTGTCTGCCGCGTTTCCCTGTCCGCCAGCGGAAGGAGTGCGGCTTCCCGTGGGGTCCCATCGCCGCCTTGCACCATCCGGGTTCGACCACGGCGCCACCGCCGCCGTCGGCCTGCTGTCCGTCGCCGCCGCAGTCCTGGGCACCGTACCGGCCACGGCCGCCCCGCACGACGACAGGCGAGCGGAGGTGGACCGCCTCTACACGGAGGCGGAGCAGGCGACCGAGGCCTACAACAAGGCCGACGCGCGCACCGACGCCCTGCGTGAGGAGATCAGTACCGCGCAGGACGCGATCGCCCGGCAGCAGGGGCGGATCAACACCATGCGGGACGCGCTCGGTTCGCTGGCCGGCGCCCAGTACCGCTCCGGCGGCATCGACCCGGCGCTGACGCTGCTGCTCTCCGCCGACCCGGACGACTACCTGGACAAGGCCCTGGTGCTCGACCGGATCACCACCCACCAGTCCGGCCGGCTCAGGGAGCTGCGGGCGGCCCAGCGCGACCTCGCCCAGGACCGCGCCGAGGCCGCCGGGAAACTCACCGAGCTGGAGAAGGGCCGCAGGGCCGTCACCGCCCACAAGAAGACGGTGGAGCAGAAGCTCGCCAGGGCCCGGAAGCTGCTCAACTCCCTCCCGGACGACGAACGGGCCGCCTACGAACGCGGCTCCCGCTCCGGCCGCGCCGACCTGACGGGCCCCGGTACCGCCGCCCCCGCCTCCGGACGCGCTGCGGCCGCCGTCGCCGCCGCCCGGTCCGCCCTCGGCAAGCCGTACGTCTGGGGCGCCAACGGCCCGTCCTCCTTCGACTGCTCGGGCCTGATCCAGTGGGCGTACGCCCAGGCCGGCGTCGGACTGCCGCGCACCTCGCAGGCGCAGGCCGGCGCCGGGCAGCGGGTGTCCCTGGCCGAGGCGCGCCCCGGCGACCTGGTCGCCTACCGGGACGACGCCAGCCACATCGGCATGTACGCCGGCAACGGCCGGGTGATCCACGCGCCCTACCCCGGCGCCCCCGTGCGCTACGACCCGGTCGGCATGATGCCGGTCTCGTCGGTCACCCGGGTCTGACCCGCGCGGCCCTTCGCGGTTCTGGCGTCCGCCGTCCCCCGCGGTCCGGCGCCCGTACGATCGGGAAGGTGGCTGGTCGCAGGCGGGTGTCGGGTTCCTCGGTGGTGGCGCTGTGCGTGCTGCTCGTCTCCCTGGTGGCCTGCGGCGGCCGGACCGTCGCCGATCCCGTCCGGGCCGAGGTGCAGCGGGTGCTGGACCGGCGTGCGGCGGCCGTCCTCGCCCACGACCGGGCCGCCTACGCGCGCACCGGCACCGGGGCCGGCTTCGACAACCTGAGCGCGGTGCCGCTGGCCGCGTGGTCGTACCGCGTGACGGACGTGGACCGCACCGGCGACACGGCCACCGCCGACGTCGAGCTGGAGTACCGCGTCGACGGCTACGACCGGGGCCCCGTCACCGCCGGCCGCACCGTGCGGCTGAGCCGGGACGGCGCGGACGGGACGTGGTCCGTCGAATCCGACCGGCCCGCGAAGGAGGCCGGCCAGCAGCCGTGGGACCAGGGCGCGGTCCGGGTCGTCCGGGGGGCGCACAGCCTGGTGCTCGGCGTCGGGCAGTCCGCCGAGGCCCTGCGCCGCTTCGCGGACCTGACCGACCGGGCGGTGCCGTCCGTGCCGCGGGCCTGGGACGGCGACTGGTCCCGGCGGGTCGTCGTGCTCGTCCCTCGGTCGCTGGAGGGGATGGCGGGCCTGCTCGGCTCACCCGCCTCCTCCTACCGGGGCATCGCGGCGGTCACCACCGGTGAGACGGGCGGCCGGGAGCGGGCCCCCGCCGACCGGGTCATCGTCAACCCCGACGCGTACGAGCTGCTCGGCACCCTGGGCAGGCAGGTCGTGCTCACCCACGAGACCACCCACGTCGCCACCCGCGCCCACACCACCGCGGCCACCCCGCTGTGGCTGTCCGAGGGATACGCCGACTGGGTCGGCTACCGCGCCACCGACCGGACCCCCTCCCAGGCCGCCCCCGAGCTGGCCCGCGCGGTGTCCGGGGGCCGGTTGCCCGCCCAGCTCCCGACGGACGAGGACTTCGGCTTCACCGGCGACGCGGACGAACTCGCCCGGGCCTACGAGGGCGGCTGGCTGGCCTGCCGGATGATCGCCGACCAGTGGGGCGAGGACCGGCTGCACGCCTTCTACCGGGCCGTGGGCGCCCACGACGAGCGCACGGGCGCGACC
>NZ_JAVRFH010000068.1:0-28802 GCF_031845825.1 Streptomyces lancefieldiae
CATGCCGATCAGCCCGGGCAGCACCCGCACCCCGAGGGCGATCTGTTCGCCGACCACGGCGGAGCCCAGGGCGGGGGGCGGTGAGCGGATGGCTCGGTACGGTACGGCCCGGTCCGGTCCGGTGAGCGGAAGGACCGGTCCGGTGACGCCCCGGCCGCTGCTCCGACCGACGTCACCGTGGCCCGACCGCACACCCACGTCCCGGTGACGGCGGACGCGTCCGCCGTTTCGGTCACCGGCGCCGGGATAGCCGTAGCGTCATGAAGGACAGCGACGATCAGCGCCCGGCCGCGCCGGACCCGTCCTGCCCGCCCTGGGCCCTGCGCGAGTACGCCGTGCTCGCCGACGGCGAGCGGGGAGCGGTCCTGGATCCCCGGGGCCGGATCGTGTGGCTGTGCGCCCCGCGCTGGCACGACGACGCGGTGTTCTCCGCGCTCATCGGCGGCGCCGGGCACTTCACGGTGGAGCCGGCGGACCCCTGGCACGTCTGGGGCGGTTCCTACGAGGAGGGCACGCTGATCCGGGTGAGCCGGTGGGTGACCACCGACTGCGTGATCGAGTGCCGTGAGGCCCTGGCCATGCCGGCGCGCACGGACCGGCTCGTCCTGCTGCGCCGGATGCGCGTGGCACGGGGCGAGGCCCGGCTGTGCCTGGACCTGGACCCGCGGCCCGGTTTCGGGGACGGCCGGATGCGCGGACCCCGGCGGGAGCACGGGGTGTGGACGGCCGAGGGGCGGGGGCTGCGGATGCGGCTCGCCGGAGCCCCGGCGGCGGTCTGGCGGGCCGGTGCCGGGCTGTGCGGCGAGTTCCGGCTGCGCGAGGGCGAGTCACACGACCTGGTGTTCGAGCTGGCCGAAGGGGAGGAGACCGAACCGCTCGACGCCGACGCGCTGTGGCGGGCCACGGAAGAGGAGTGGCGGCGGGCCCTCCCGGACTGTTCACGGCTGGCCGCGCCACGCGACGCCCGGCACGCGTACGCCGTGCTGCGCGGACTGACCAGCGTCTCCGGCGGCATGGTCGCCGCCGCCACCACGTCCCTGCCGGAGCGGGCCGACGGCGGGCGCAACTACGACTACCGCTTCACATGGCTGCGCGACCAGTGCTACGCCGGTCTCGCGGTCGCGGCGCACGGCCCCCACCCGCTGGTCGACGACGCCGTGCGCTTCGTCGCCGAGCGCATCCTCGAGGACGGCGACAAGGTCCGCCCCGCCTACACCGTCGACGGGCGGCCCGTCGGCGGGGAACGCTCCCTGCGACTGCCGGGCTACCCCGGCGGCACCGACCACATCGGCAACGACGCGGGCGCCCAGTTCCAGCTGGACACCTTCGGCGAGGCACTGCAACTGTTCGCCGCGGCGGCCACGCACGACCGGCTGACCGAGGACGCGGAGCGTGCCGCCGCGGTCGCCGTGGACGTCGTGGAGCGGCACTGGCTCACGCCGGACGCCGGGCTGTGGGAGCTGGAGGACCGGTGGTGGACCCACTCCCGGCTGAGCGTGGTGTGCGGTCTGCGGCGGATGGCGACGGTGCTGTCCGGGCAGGAGGCGCGCCGCTGCGCCGCACTCGCCGACACCGTTGCCCGAGAGACCCGGCGCCGGTGCCTGGCCCCGGACGGCCGCTGGCGGCGGGCCGCCGACGACGACGGGCCCGAGGCCGCGCTCCTGGTGCCGCTGGCCCGTGGCTGCGCGTTGGGGGACGACGACGGCGCCGCCACCCGCGCGTACGTCGAGTCCCGGCTGGCCGAGGACGGGTACCTGTTCCGCTTCGAGCACCCGGGCACGCCGCTCGGTGATGCCGAGGGGGCGTTTCTGCTCTGCGGCTTCGCCATGGCGCTCGCCTGCCACCGGCTCGGCGACCGGGTCGGCGCGTTCCGCTGGTTCGAGCGCACCCGGGCGGCCTGCGGACCGCCCGGGCTGTTCGCCGAGGAGTACGACGTGGGCCAGCGTCAGCTGCGCGGCAATCTCCCGCAGGCGTTCGTGCACGCGATGATGCTGGAGTGCGCGGTCCGGCTGGCCGGCGAGTCGGCCCTGCCCTGACGGTCGTACGACCGCCCTGACCAGTCGTACAGTCGTACGACCCCCGGACCGGCCTCGCCGGTCAGTCGCCGCGGCCGACCCCCGTCAGGCGGCCGCCCCGGACAGGTCCCGGTGGATCGGTGTCGCACCGCCCGTGAGGGGGACGCCCGTTCCGCCGCGTCGGGCCGCGACGATCTCGGCCGCGATGGACAGCGCGGTCTCCTCGGGCGTCCGCGCGCCGAGGTCCAGGCCGATCGGCGAGCGCAGCCGGGCCAGCTCCCGGTCGCCCAGGCCGGCCTCGCGCAGCCGCCGGGCCCGGTCCTCGTGGGTGCGGCGGGAGCCCATCGCGCCGACGAAGGCGACCGGCATCCGCAGGGCCTCCGTCAGCAGCGGGACGTCGAACTTGGCGTCGTGGGTGAGCACGCACAGCACCGTGCGCTCGTCGGTCGGGGTGCTCCGCAGGTACCGGTGCGGCCAGTCGACGACGACCTCGTCGGCCTCGGGGAAGCGGGCCGGCGTGGCGAACACGGGCCGGGCGTCGCACACGGTCACGTGGTGGCCGAGGAACTTGCCGGCCCGCACCAGCGCCGCCGCGAAGTCGACCGCGCCGAAGACGATCATGCGGGGCGGCGGCACGCTGGACTCGACGAGCAGCGTGAGCCCGCCGGGGCAGTGCGACCCGTCCTCCGAGAGGCCGACCGTGCCGGTGCGGCCGGCGTCCAGCAGGGCCCCGGCCTCGGCCACCGCCGTGCGGTCCAGGTCCGGGTGGCCGCCGAGACCGCCTTCGTGGGAGCCGTCGGGGTGGACGAGCAGGGCGCGGCCGAGGAGCCCGGACGGACCCCGGACGACCCGGGCCAGGGCCGCGGTGCCGCCCCGGGCGGCGGTCGACAGCGCCGCGCGGAACACCTCCCGCGAGGACGCGTCCGCACCGACCGGCGTGACCAGCACGTCGATGACCCCGCCGCAGGTCAGACCGACCGCGAAGGCGTCCTCGTCGCTGTAGCCGAACCGTTCGCGCACCGTCTCGCCGTCCCGGAGGGCCGCGGTGCACAGCTCGTACACCGCGCCCTCCACACAGCCGCCGGAGACCGAGCCGATCGCCGTGCCCTCGCTGTCGACGGCGAGGGCGGCGCCGGGGCCGCGCGGGGCGCTGCCGCCGACGGAGACCACGGTGGCGACGGCGAACTCCCGGCCCTCGGCGAGCCAGCGGTCCAGCTCGTCGGCGATGTCAAGCATCCGCCGCTCCCCCACCCGCGGACGCCGCCGCCAGCACGCGGTCCGGCCGGATCGGCAGGTTCCGGTGGCGTACGCCGGTGGCGTGCCGGACGGCGTTGGCGACGGCCGCCGCGGCGCCCACGATGCCGATCTCGCCGACGCCCTTGATGCCGACCGGGTCGTCGGGGTCGGGGTCGTCGATCCAGTCCGCCTCGATGTCCGGGACGTCGGCGTGCGTGGCCACGTGGTAGCCGGCGAGGTCGGGGCCGTAGAGGCCGCCGGTGGACCGGTCCCGGACCGCCTCCTCGTGCAGGGCCATGGAGATGCCCCAGACCATGCCGCCGACGAGCTGGTTGCGGGCGGTGAGCGGGTTGACGATCCGGCCCGCCGCGAAGATGCCGAGCATGCGGCGCACCCGCACCTCGCCGGTGGTGGTGTCCACGGCGACCTCGGCGAACTGCGCCCCGAAGGAGTGCCGCTCCTGCTGCGCGAGGGCGCCGAGGGCCTCCGTCGTGTCGGACCGTACGGTGATGCCCTCCGGCGGGAGGCTCGTGCCCGGCGTGAGCCGCTCCCGCAGTTCGCGGGCCGCCTCGGTGACCGCCCAGGCCCAGGAACGGGTGCCCATCGAGCCGCCCGCGATCATCGCCGGTCCGAAGTCGCTGTCCCCGATGCGGACCCGGACGCGCTCGGGCGTGACCTCCAGCGCGTCGGCGGCGATCAGGGTGAGCGCGGTACGGGCGCCGGTGCCGATGTCGGCGGCGGCGATCCGCACGGTGAAGGTGCCGTCGGCCTCCGCGGTCACCAGGGCCGTGGAGGGACCGGCGCCGGCGGGGAAGGAGGCCGCTGCCGTGCCGGTGCCCAGCAGCCAGCGGCCGTCGCGACGCAGGCCGGGCCGCGGGTCGCGGTCCGCCCAGCCGAACCGGCGGGCACCCTCGTGGAAGCAGGCGGCCAGGTTGCGGCCGCTGAACGGCTGCCCGGAGACCGGGCCCACCTCCGGCTCGTTGCGCAGGCGCAGCTCGATCGGGTCGATGCCGCAGCGCTCGGCGAGTTCGTCGAGCGCGGACTCGATCGCGAAGGACCCCGGTGCCTCGCCCGGCGCGCGCATGAAGGTCGGGGACGGCACGTCGAGCCGGACCACGTGGTTGGCGGTGCGGTGGGCGTCGGCGTCGTACATCACCCTGGCGACACCGGCGCTGGGCTCGACGAACTCGTACACGGTGGACGTCCGGCTCAGCGAGCGGTGCTCCAGGGCGCGCAGCCGGCCGTCGGCGTCGGCGCCGAGCCTGACCCGTTGGGTGGTGGGGCTGCGGTGACCGGCCAGCGAGAACATCTGGCGCCTGGTCATCACCACCCGCACCGGTCGCTGCAGGACGGTCGCGGCCATCACGGCGGACACCTGGTGGGCGCGCAGGCCCTTGCTGCCGAAGCCTCCGCCGACGTGTTCGGAGCGCACCCGCACCGAGGACTCGTCGAGGGAGAACATCTTCGCGAGTTCGCCCTGGATCCAGGTGGTGCCCTGGTTGGAGTCGACGACCTCCAGCCGGCCGCCGTCCCAGAGGGCGGTGGCCGCGTGCGGCTCCATCATGCTGTGGTGCTCTTCGGGGGTGGTGTACTCCGCGTCCAGGACGACGGCGGACACGGCGAGCCCGGCCGCCAGGTCGCCCTTCTCGGTCTCCGCGGGCATGTGTCCGGCGGCCGGGTAGGCGTCGGGGTGGTCGGCGGTGAGCGCGACGTCGTGGGGTTCCTCGTCGTACGTGACGACGAGGGCCTCGGCCGCCTCCCGGGCCTGCTCGGGCGTCCCGGCGACGACCAGGGCGACCGGCCAGCCCGCGTGCGGCACCCGCTCGTGCTGGAAGACGGCGGCGGTCGGGTCCGGTCGGATGCCGAGCAGGCCGACGTAGTCGGTGTCGACGCGCGGGGCGTTGCCGTGGTGCAGGACGGCGAGCACGCCGGGCATGCCGAGGACGGGTTCGGTGTCGATGGAGCGGATACGGCCGCGGGTGACGGTGGACAGCACCAGCCAGCCGTGCGCGAGGTCGGCGAAGGGGATCTCGCCGGCGTAGCGGGCCGCTCCGGTCACCTTGTCACGCCCCTCCACGCGCGGGTGCGCGGTGCCGACGGCGCCCTTCGCCGCCGTACGGCCGGTCGTCGCTGTGGTCATCGGGCAGCCTCCTCGGCGAGTTCGGTCAGGACGGCCACCACGAGGTTGCGCATGAGGGTCACCTTGTATCCGTTGTCGGGCAGCGGCCTCGCGTCCGCGAGTTCGGCGTCGGCGGCGGCGGCGAAGGCCGTACCGTCGGCCGGTGCGCCGGTCAGCACCTCCTCGGCCGCGCGGGCCCGCCAGGGCCGGGAGGCGACCGCGCCGAGGGCCAGGCGCGCGTCGCGTACGACGCCGTCCTCGACGTCGAGCGCGGCGGCGACCGAGCCGATCGCGAACGCGTACGAGGCGCGCTCGCGTACCTTGCGGTAACGGGAGCGGGCGGCGACCGGGGCGGGCGGCAGGGTGACGCCGGTGATCAGCGCGCCGGGCGGCAGGGCGGTCTCCCGGTGCGGGGTGTCGCCGACGGGGAGGTAGAAGTCGGTGAGCGGCAACTCGCCCGGTCCGTCGAGGGTTTCGTAGGTGACGACGGCGTCGAAGGCCACGAGGGCCACGCCCATGTCCGAGGGGTGCACGGCCACGCAGTGGTCGGAGGCGCCCAGGACGGCGTGGTTGTGGTGTTCGCCGGTGAGGGCGGGGCAACCGCTGCCGGGGGCGCGCTTGTTGCAGGGCCGGCTCACGTCGGTGAAGTAGCCGCAGCGGGTGCGCTGGAGCAGGTTTCCGCCGACGGTGGCCATGTTGCGCAGTTGGCCGGAGGCACCGGCCAGGACCGCCTGGGTCAACGCCGGGTAGTGGCGGCGTACTTCGGGGTGGGCGGCGAGGTCGCTGTTGGTGACGGTAGCGCCGATGCGCAGGCCACCGTCCGAGGTCGGTTCGATGCCGTCCAGGGGGAGTTCACGGACGTCGACGAGCCGGGCGGGGCGTTCGACGCCGCTCTTCATCAAGTCGACGAGGTTGGTGCCGCCGCCGAGGAAGCGGGCGTCCGGGTCGGCGGCGAGCAGCGCCACCGCGCCGGAGACGTCGTCGGCGCGCTGGTATCCGAACTCCCTCATGCCACCGTCTCCTTCACGGTCTCGTCCTGGTCGACCCGGGCCGCGGCCTCGTGGGCCTCGGCCGCGCGGGCGACCGCCTGGACGATGGAGACGTAGGCGCCGCAGCGGCACAGGTTTCCGCTCATCCGCTCGCGGATCTCGTCCGGTGTCAGGGGTGGTGGTCCGGCCTCGGGCCGTACGTCGCCGGTGGCGGCGCTGGGCCAGCCGGCCGCGTGTTCCTCGATGACGGCGACGGCCGAGCAGATCTGTCCGGGAGTGCAGTAGCCGCACTGGTAGCCGTCGAGGTCGAGGAATGCCTGCTGCACCGGGTGCAGCCGGTCGCCCTCGGCCACACCTTCGATGGTCGTGATCTCGCGTCCCTCGGCCGCGACGGCGAGGTTCAGACAGGAGACGGCGCGGCGCCCGTCGACCAGGACGGTGCAGGCGCCGCACTGTCCCTGGTCGCAGCCCTTCTTGGTGCCGGTCAGGTCGAGGCGCTCGCGCAGGGCGTCGAGCAGGGTGGTGCGGTGGTCGACGGTCAGCTGGTGCTTCTCGCCGTTGATGTTCAGGATGATGGCGCTGGACGTCGACGAGGGCGTTGGGGCCATGGTCAGCCTTCTTTGGTGTCCGGTGACAGGTCAATGGGCTGTGGGCGGCGGGTTCACCCGTGGTCGGAGGGCACCGGCCGGTGCCGCCGACTGCATCCGCCGCTATGGTGAGGGGTAACCGGACAATTGTCCGTTCCATGGGAAACGTAACGGACAGCTGTCCGGTTAGCAAGCACGGGATTCGGCCACGGAACCCGGAGGAGGACGAGTGCCGCAGCCGAAGAAGGTCACACCCCTGCGTTCGGACGCGCAACGCAACCGCGAGCGCATCCTGAAGGTGGCCATCGAGGAGCTGACCCGCCGCGCGGACGCCCCGCTGTCCGCGATCGCCAAGAAGGCGGGCGTCGGGCAGGCCACGTTCTACCGCAACTTCCCGAACCGCGAGGCGCTGGTCCTGGAGGTCTACCGCTACGAGATGCAGCAGGTGGCCGAAGCCGCGCCCCAGCTGCTGGCCACCCGGGAACCGGAGCAGGCCCTGCGGGAATGGATGGACCACCTGGCCCGCTTCGCCATGACCAAGGTCGGTCTGGCGGACGCCATCCGGCTGGTCACCAGCGCGCCCGGGGGGCCGGAGAAGCCGGGGCCCGCCCCGGTACTGGACGCGGCCGGGCTGCTGCTCCGCGCCAACGAGGAGGCGGGCACCATCCGCCCCGGGGTGTCCCCGGACGACTTCTTCCTCGCCATCGGCGGTCTCTGGCAGGTCGATCCCCACGACGACTGGCAGCCGCGGGTCACCCGGCTCCTGGATCTCGTCATGGACGGTCTGCGCGCGGGGGCACCCGGCCGATGACCGACCGGGAGCGGCCCTCGCACGTCCACTGCCCCGCCGGGGCGCCTGTTCTACACGGAGTGACGAGGATCGACGGGGTATGACGGGGTGCGCGAAGGGGATCAGCCCAGGAACCCGATGTCGCCGGAGGTGATGGCCCGCCGGGGGAGGAGTCGCTGTGTCGCCGCGCCCGTGGCCGTCGCGCCGCGCCGTCCGGCGGTGCCCGTGCGCGGGCGGCCGGGACAGGTGCCTCGGCGGCTCGCCGAACCGATCGACGCGACGCCCGACGGGTCCGCGAGCATCACGGTGTCCTCGGCGACGGTGCTCGCCGCACAGCCGCGACAGGCGCTGTGACCAGCCCGTCCGCCCTCCGGGCGCGGCCCTCGGCGCCGCCCCGGCCGGACTCCGTGTGCTGTCCGCGGAAGCGGTAGCGGCGTTCGGGGCGGCCCGCCACGCCGTAGCGCAGGGAGACGTCCGCGCTGCCGACCGTGTGGAAGTACTCCAGGTAGCGGCGGGCGCTGACCCGGGACACGCCGGTCAGTGCCGCACACTCGCTGGCGGACAGCGTGCCGTCGGCGTCGCGGAGGGTGCGTTCGACGAGTTCGGCCGTCTCCACGCTCATGCCCTTCGGCAGGGCCGGGAGCGAAGCGGCCGGTGCCGCCGCCTTGGCCAGGACACGGTCGACGTCGGCCTGGCTGCGCACGACCGTGCCGAGCAGCCGGCCCCGCTGGACGGCGTAGCGCTCGAGCCGGACCCGCAGGTCCTCGAACTCGAAGGGTTTGAGCAGGTAGTCGACGACGCCGTGCCGGACCGCGCCGCGCACCGCGTCCGCCTCCCGGGCCGCGCTGACGACCATGACGTCGCAGTCGTGGCCGGCCGCGCGCAGCCGGGGGATGACGTCCAGGCCGAAGACGTCCGGCAGGTACAGGTCGAGGAGGACCAGGTCGGGGCGGAGTTCGCCGACGGCGGTGAGCGCCTGCTCCCCGGTGCCCGCGACTCCGAGGACCCGGAAGGGCTCGACGCGTTCGACGAAGGCCCGGTGGACCCGGGCCACCATGAAGTCGTCGTCGACCACGAGGACGCCGATCGCGTCGGCGGCACGGGGCGTGTCGGTCGTGCCGCTCGTACCCGTCGTCATGGTGCTGCTCCTTCCGCCACCGCGTCGGTGAGGTGGCTGACGGTCATGCGTGCGGTGAACACGGCCCCCTCGGGGGTGTTGGTCACCGAGATCTCACCGCCGTGACGTTCGCAGACCAGCCGGGTCAGCGCCAGGCCGATGCCGCGCTCGCCCTGTCGGGCGGCCTTGGTGGTGAAGCCGTGGGAGAAGACCTCGCGGGCCAGCCCGGGCGCCACGCCGGGCCCGGAGTCGCGGACCACGATCTCCACGCCGGCGGCGTCCTGCCCGAGCTCGACCTCGACCCAGGCCTCGTGGTCGTCGGCGTGCGCCGCGGCGGCGTCCACGGCGTTGTCGACGAGGTTGCCGACCACGGTCGCCACGTCGGCGGCGTCCTGGGGCGCCAGCCGGTCGAGGGCGGTGCGGTCGGAGATGCGCAGGGCGACCTTCCGCTCGGCGGCGAGGGAGGACTTCGCGGTGAGCAGCGCGGCGACGGCGGTGTCGCGGACCCGGCGGCTGAGGGTGACGTCCAGGGACTGGCGGCGCTGGTTGAGTGCGCGGATGTAGCGCACCACCTCGTCCTGCTCACCGATCTGGATGAGCCCGGAGATGGTGTGCAGCTGGTTGGCGAACTCGTGGGCCTGGGCGCGCAGCAGCTCGGAGGTGCTGCGGAAGGACCCGATCTCCCGTTCCAGGCGGGCCAGTTCGGTGCGGTCGCGCAGGGTGGTGACCGAGCCGAGCGGGCGGCCGTCCTTGACGACGGTCATGCGGTTCATCACCAGGACCCGGCCGTGGCGGACGACCACCTCGTCGCGCGGCTCCGCAGCGTCCGCCGTGGTGCCGGCCAGGACGTCGCGCAGCCGGCCGTCGATGCCGAGGCCGTCCAGGCTCTGGCCCACGCAGTCCGCGGGCAGGTCCAGCAGGCGCCGGCCCATCTCGTTGACCAGGGTGAGCCGGTGCTGCGGATCGAGGGCGACGACGCCCTCGGCGATGCCGTAGAGCATCGCCTCCCGGTGTTCGGCGAGCCCGGCGATCTCGCGCGGTTCCAGGCCGAGGGTCTGGCGTTTGACCCTCCGGGCGAGCAGCCAGGAGCCGGCCACTCCGAGGCCGCTGGCGATGCCGAGGTAGGCGAGCAGGTAGGAGGAGGCGCCGCTGAGGCGCTGCCACACCGTGGGGTCGGCCTCGCCGACCATCACCGTGCCGAGGTGCCGGCCGAGCGTCTCCCGGGTGGCCCCGAGCACCGGGACCTGGGCGACGAGCTCGCGGCTGCCGTGCAGGGTCAGCGGCCCGGACCAGCCGCGTCCCTCGGCGGCACCCTCGCCGAGCGGCAGCCGGCCGCCGATCATCGTGGGGTCGGTGGAGCTGACGACGCGGCCGTCGGCGCCGGCCACCGTGACCGACGTGATCCCGGACTGGGTCTGCGTGGAGTTCACCAGCGGGGCGAGGGCTTCCTGCGGCACGGGGCGCAGGAGCTGGCTGCGGACCAGCGGCGTCGCGGCGAGCTGTTCGGCCAGGGCGGTGACCCGGCGCCCCTCGACGCGGTTGAAGGTGGCCTCGGACTGGGCGAGCGAGACGGCGGCGACCCCGAGCAGCACCACCACGACGATGGCGAGCTGGAGGACCAGCATCTCGCCCGCGAGGGTCTGACGGCGGAAGGTGGGGGCCACGGCGGACTCGTTCTCGGCTGAGGGGGCGGGTGGGTGTGCCGGCTCGCCATCATGGCGCCCACCTGCGGCGAAGGAAAGAGATGTGCTGTCTTCGCAATGAAGCGGCGATGCACCGGCGACCCTGCGGCGACCGCAATGACCACAACCTCCCTTGATTCCGCAAGGAAGACACGCCGCCGGCGCGCGGGCACCATGTGGCCCACATCACCCCTCCCCACGGGGCTCCCCGTACCCATGAACCCGACCACTCCCCCCAACCGCTCCCCCTCAACCGCTCTACCCAACCGACAGGTGGTGTCATACGTGCGCCTGCGCACCCCCCTTGCCCTGCTCGGGGCCGCCGTGCTCGTGCTCGCGGGGCCGCCGTTGCTCTCCACGGGCAGCGACGCCGAGACCGGCACACAGATCCCGGGCCTGCGCTTCATGGTCCCCAACACGCCCGGCGGCGGCTACGACATCACCGCCCGCACGGCCGCGAAGAACGCCGAGGACGCCGGGCTCACGCACAACATCGAGGTGTTCAACCTCCCCGGCGCGGGCGGCACCGTTGGGCTGAGCCGCCTGGTGAGCGAGCACGGCAACGGCAAGCTCGCCATGTCCATGGGCCTCGGCGTCGTGGGCGCCGCCCGCTCCAACCACGCGCCGAAGACCCTCGCCGACACCACGCCGATCGCGCGGCTCACCGAGGAGCAGGACGTCGTGGTGGTCGCCAAGGACTCGCCGTACAGGACGATCGACGAGCTGATCGCCGCCTGGAAGAAGGACCCGGGCAAGGTCCCCGTGGGCGGCGGTTCGTCGCCCGGCGGGCCCGACCACCTCGCGCCGATGCTGATGGCGCAGGCCGCCGGGATCTCCCCCAGGGCGGTCAACTACATCCCCTTCGACGGCGGCGGCGAGCTGCTCGCCTCGATCCTCGGCAACAAGGTCGGCTTCGGGGTCTCGGGCGTCGGCGAATACCTGGACCAGATCAAGGCGGGCGAGCTGCGGGTGCTCGCGGTGACCGGCCCGGAGCGGGTCGACGACCTCAAGGACGCGCCGACTCTTCTGGAGTCCGGCTACGCCGTGGACTTCACCAACTGGCGCGGCATCGTCGCCCCGCCCGGCCTGTCCGACGCGGAGCGCGACAAGCTGACCCGCCTGGTCGAGGAGTTGCACGACTCCCCCGAATGGAAGAAGTCGATCGAGCAGAACGGCTGGGACGACGCCTTCCTCACGGGTGAGGAGTTCGGCGCGTTCCTGGACGCCCAGGACAAGCGTGTGGTGTCGGTACTGAAGGAGCTGGGGCTGTGACGACGCGGACCGAATCTTCCACGGAACCGGCCGTCGACCGGCGCTCGTGGCTGCGGGACCACTCCGAACTGGGCGTGTGCGGGCTGCTGCTGGCGCTCGGCGTGCTGGTCCTGACCGACGCGCTCACCATGGACGTCGACATCACCCAGCGCGGCCCGGTCGGCCCCAAGACCGTCCCCGTCGTGGTCGGCATCGGCCTGCTCGTGGTCGCCGCGCTGCTCGCCGTGGACGTCCTGCGCGGCGGCCGGGGCGAGGCCGAGGGCGGCGAGGACGTCGACCTGTCCGAGCCGGCCGACTGGCGCACGGTGCTGCTGCTCACCGGGATCTTCCTGGGCGCGGCCGTGCTGATCGAGCCGGCCGGCTTCCCCGTCGCGGGCGCGCTGTTGTTCTGGGGGGCCGCCTTCGCCCTCGGCAGCCGTCGCGTCGACCGCGATCCGCTGATCGCCGCCGTGCTGTCCCTGGTCACCTACGTCGTCTTCGACAAGCTGCTCGGAGTTCCGCTGCCCGGCGGTCCGCTGATGGGAGTGCTCTGACATGAACGCCTTGAACTCCCTCATGGACGGGTTCGGGACGGCCCTCACCCCGCTCAACCTGCTGTGGGCCGCCCTTGGCGTGCTGCTCGGCACGGCCATCGGCGTCCTGCCCGGCATCGGCCCGGCCATGGCGGTCGCGCTGCTGCTGCCGGTGACGTACGGGCTCGACCCGGTCGCCGCGTTCATCATGTTCGCCGGCATCTACTACGGTGCGATGTTCGGCGGTTCGACCACCTCGATCCTGCTCAACACCCCCGGCGAGAGCGCCGCCGTGGTCGCGGCCATGGAGGGCAACCCCATGGCCAAGGCGGGGCGCGGCGCCCAGGCGCTGGCGGCCGCGGCCATCGGTCACTTCGCGGGCGGCATCATCGGCACGATCCTGCTGGTGGCGCTGGCGCCCACGGTCGCCGACCTGGCGGTGGACATCGGCGCGCCGGACTACTTCGCCATCATGGTGCTGGCGTTCATCGCCGTGACGTCGGTGCTGGGTTCGTCGCGCATCAGAGGCCTGGCCTCCCTGCTGATCGGACTGACGATCGGTCTGGTGGGCCTGGACCAGATGACGGGCCAGCAGCGGCTGACCTTCGGCTCGCTGCAACTCGCCGACGGCGTCGACGTGGTGATCGTCGCGGTCGGTCTGTTCGCCATCGGCGAGGCGCTGTGGGTGGCGGCCCACCTGCGGCGCGGGGCGGCCGAGCCGATCCCGGTGGGCCGGCCCTGGCTCGGTCGCGAGGACGTGAAGCGGACGTGGAAGTCCTGGCTGCGCGGCCCGTTCATCGGCTTCCCCTTCGGTGCCATCCCGGCGGGTGGCGCGGAGATCCCCACGTTCTTGTCGTACGTCACGGAGAAGCGCCTGTCCAAGCACAAGGACGAATGGGGCAAGGGCGCCATCGAGGGCGTGGCGGGCCCCGAGTCGGCGGCGTCGGCCTCGGCGGCGGGCACGCTGGTGTCCATGCTGACCCTGGGGCTGCCGACGACGGCGGTCGCGGCGGTCATGCTGGCCGCGTTCCAGCAGTACGGCATCCAGCCCGGCCCGCTGCTCTTCGAGCGGGAACCCGAGCTGGTGTGGGGCCTGATCGCCTCCCTGTTCGTCGGCATGGTGCTGCTGCTCGCGCTCAACCTGCCGCTGGCACCGGTGTGGGCCAAACTGCTGCGCATCCCGCGGCCCTACCTCTACGCGGGGATCATGTTCTTCGCGGCGGTCGGCGCGTACGCGGTCGGCGGCGAGGTCGTCGACCTGGTGATCCTGCTGATCATCGGCCTGGTCGGCTTCGGCATGCGGCGCTACGGCCTGCCCGTCCTGCCTGCCGTGATCGGCGTCATCCTCGGCCCGAACGCCGAGCAGCAGCTGCGCCGGGCCCTGCAGATCAGCGACGGCAGCGTGACCGGCCTGGTGAACACGCCGTTCGCGGTGACGGTGTACGCGGTGATCGTGCTGCTGCTGGTGTGGCCGTTGCTGGCGCGGGTGGTGGTGCGCAGGCGGGAGCGGGTCGGGACCTGACCTGACCTGGCCTGACCTGACCTGGCCTGACCTGGCCTGACCTGGCCTCCGAATGCCCCGGGCGGGGCGGCGGCGGTCCGCGACGCCGGGTGGGACGGCGCCCGCCGGTCCGTTGCCGGAGGCGGGTGCCACAATCCAGCCGTGATCGAGAAGTCCGCCAACCGACAGCGTCTTCAACTGACAGCGTCCTGGAATGACGGCGTCCTCGAACTGCGCGACCAACCGGCCGGCGGCCACGACGCACAGCTGGAGGAACGCGAGGGGAGGGCAGGCCGGTCCGCGAGCGGGGGCGGTCGGTCGGTCCGCTGTCCTCGGCCGAACGGAGCCGACACCGCGCCCACCACCCGTCGGGCCGGGCACGCCGTGGCCGGGCCCGACGGGGCTCGGGTCGCCTGCCCGGACGTCGCTCCCGGCCGGCTGCCCGCGGTGCGACGGACCCCGATGTCCCCGCCGCCGATCAGGGGTTGTCGCCGTCGGACGGCGCTGGCAGGTTGGCTCTCCAGCGGCACCGCCCGGTGCCCGGACAAGGAGGCCGACGCGCGCATGGGACCGTCCACCGACCTCTGGCTGCGCCGTTACCACCCGGCGCCGCAGGCCCGTGTGCGGCTGGCCTGCCTGCCGCACGCCGGAGGGTCGGCGAGCTACTTCGCCCCGGTCGCCAGGTCACTGGCGCCCGGGATCGACGTGCTCGCCGTGCAGTACCCGGGCCGTCAGGACCGCCTGAGCGAACCGCCGGTCGACACGGTCGAGGCGCTCGCCGACCTGATCGCTCCGGTGCTGCTGCCGTACGCGGACCTCCCGCTGGCGCTGTTCGGACACAGCATGGGAGCCTCGGTCGGCTACGAGGTGGCGCGGCGGCTGGAGAAGGCAGGGAACGCGCCCCTGGTGCTGGTCGTCTCGGGCCGGCGCGCGCCCGTCCGTCACCGCGCCGAGACGACGCATCTGCGGGACGACGCGGGCCTGGTCGCCGAGGTGCAGGCGCTGGGCGGTGCCAACTCGCGGCTGCTGGACGACCCGGAGCTGCGGAGCATGGCGCTGCCGGCGCTGCGCAGCGACTACCGGGCGGCCGAGACCTACCGACCCGGTCCGGGGGCGGTCTCCTGCCCGGTCACCGCCCTGGTCGGCGAGTCCGACCCCAAGTGCACGCTCGACGAGGCGAGTTCCTGGCGCGAGCACACCGCCGGCGACTTCGCCCTGCACACCTTTCCGGGCGGGCACTTCTACCTCGACCAGCAGGCGCCCGCCGTGCTGGACGTCCTGGGCGAGCGGATCCGCGCACTCACCGCCGCACGGTGACGCCGGAAATCGCGAGCGCCGGACGGCCGCCCGGGACGGAATTCGGGGCGCCGAAGAGGAACAGCAGGCGTGCGGTGGGGCGCCGGAACTCGGGCCGATAGGGGTTGACGAGGAGCGAAGGCCGCTGGCACATTCGCTCCACGGCGGGAGGAATCGCCCCGGTCAACCGGCTTCGCGCACTCCCGGCTCTCTGCATCCGCATGTCGCACGGAAACAACGACCGGTATCGGCTCGGATACCGACGGCTCGGGCCCGAGGGCCCCGACTGGGGAAGGCATTCCGATGCAGAGGACGATCCGCAGACTCATGGTCGCGGTGGCTCACGGCGATGACGAGACGCTCGGCGCGGGCGGCACCCTCGCCCGGTTGGCGGACGAGGGCGTGGAGATCGCGCTGTGCGTGCTCACCGACGACGACGGGTCGCGCTCCCCGTCCGGGGAGGGTGTCACCAACCGCGTCGGCGCGATCGAGGCCGCCGCGAAGACACTGGGCGTCTCCCGGGTCAGCATCCACTCGTTCGGCGACAACCGGCTCGACACGGTGGGGCAGTTGGAGTTGAACCGGGTCTTCGAGAAGGAGGTCGAGGAGTTCGGCCCCGACACCCTCTTCACCACCAGCATGAGCGACCTGAACCTGGACCACCAGATCGTCAGCCGGTGCGCCCGGGTGGCCGGCCGGCCGGGGAAGGGCACGGTCCGCGAGGTCCGGTGCTTCGAGGTGCGGTCGGCGACCGACTGCGGCGAGGCGTCCGGGATGCCCACGTTCCGGCCGAGCCTGTGGCAGCCGCTGGACTCCCACCACCTCGAGCGGAAGCTGGAGGCGCTGCGCGCCTACGGTGCCGAGCTCCAGGAGTGGCCGTCGCCGCGGAGCGAACGCGGTACCAGGGCGCTGGCCGAGTACCGGGGTTCACAGGTCTCGGTCGAACTCGCCGAGGCGTTCGAGCTGGTCCGGGTCGTGCTGTGACGAGTCGTGCTGTGACGGGACGTGCTGTGACGGGTCACTCCCGCTTCTCCCGCCGCGCCCGCCCGGTGCCGTAGGGGTCCCGGGTAGGGGTAGGAAACGGCACACCCGGCTCGTACGCTGCTTCGCACGGATTTCAAGGAAATCGACACGAGGGCATTCCACAGGAATTTTCGAGGCTCCTCTCGGCCTCGCTTCCTCCCGGCAGAAATCCCACCGGATTGTCACTCGTCCGCGTCATCCAGTTGCCCACGGGGAAACGTTGGGCCTACTCAGTGAATTCTGGTGGACAATGCCGAACACCTGCACCACCGAAGAATCCCCTGCCTCTCCCGCCGAGATCGTCTCGGTCGCGGTCATCGGATTGGGTTACGTCGGGCTGCCGACCGCGCTGGGACTGTTCGAGAACGGAATACGGGTGCTCGGGATCGACCACAGCCCCGAACGGCTCAAGGCCATCGAGGCCCGTACCGTCGACCTCATCGAGACGGACCACCGCCGCCTGGAGAAGGCGCTGTGGCAGGACGGTTTCGAACTCGCCGACGACATCTCCCGGCTGGCCGAGGCGGACGCCGTGATGGTCTGCGTGCCTACACCGGTCGACCGCCACCTGCTGCCCGACCTCGAGGCGATCAAGAGCGCGTGCGACGCCCTGGTCCGCCATGCCCGCCGCGGACAGACGCTGATCCTGACCTCCACCAGCTTCGTCGGCACCACCCGGCGGATGCTCGTCGAGCCGCTCACCGCACGCGGCCTGACCGTGGGCGAGGACATCCTGGTCGCCTCCAGCCCCGAGCGCATCGACCCGGGCAACGTCACCCACTCCCAGGACGAGGTCCCCCGGGTGCTGGGCGGGGTGACCCCCCGGTGCGCCGCCGCCGCGGCCCGGGTGATCGAACGGCTGACCCCCGAGGTGCACCTGGTCGCCTCCCCGGAGGCCGCGGAGATGACCAAGCTCTACGAGAACACCTTCCGCGCCGTGAACATCGCGCTGGCCAACGAGTTCGCCGACATCTGCCGGGCGCTGGCCCTCGACCCGATCGAGGTGATCGAGGCCGCCCGCACCAAGCCGTACGGCTTCATGGCCTTCCACCCCGGCCCGGGCGTGGGCGGGCACTGCATCCCGTGCGACCCGCACTACCTGCTGTGGCAGTTGCGTGCGACCCGCACCGCGGCGCCGCTGGTCAACCAGGCGATGAACGCCATAGCCGAGCGGCCTCGCGACGTGGTGGACCGGATCCACCACGTCCTCTCGGACGCCGGGCGCGCCATGGCCGGGGCCCGGGTGCTGGTCGCGGGTGTGGCGTACAAGCCCGGGGTGCAGGACGTCCGCGCCTCCTCGGCGCTGGACATCATCGACGAGCTGACCCGGCGCGGGGCCCGGGTCGAGTACCACGACCCGCTGGTCACGCACCTCACCCTGCCCGACGGCACCGAGATGACCAGCGCGGAGCAGCCGGACGGCGCGGACTGGGACCTGGTCCTGCTCCACACCGCGCACCCCGGTCAGCACTACGACTGGGTCGCCGACTGCCCGCTGGTGGTGGACTCCACCTACCGCTTCCGCCTCGCCGACGGCACCCGCGTGGGGCAGACCCCGTGACCCACCCACGACCGTCCCGCATTCCCTGGGAAAGGACCACACCGTGCGCTGCCTGATCACCGGAGGAGCGGGCTTCATCGGCTCGCACCTCGCCGAGCACCTGCTGCGCCTGGGCCACGAGGTGGTGGTGCTGGACGATATGAGCACCGGCCGGGAGGAGAACCTCGCCGGCCTCGGCGACGGCGGACGGCTGACCCTGGTCCGCGGCTCGGTCTGCGACGCCGAGGCCGTGGAGCGCTGCATGGCCGGGGTGGACGCGATCTACCATCTGGCCGCCGCCGTCGGCGTCTTCACCATTCTCGGCAAGACCCTGGAGAGCCTGCGCACCAATCTCGACGGCACCGAGACGGTGCTGGAGGCAGCCCGACGGCACGGGGTGCCGATCCTGGTGGCCTCGACCAGCGAGGTCTACGGCAAGAACACGGCGGACGGCCTCACCGAGGACGCCGACCGGATCGTGGGCTCCCCGCTGCTGAACCGCTGGTCGTACGCCGAGGCCAAGGCGCTCGACGAGACGCTGGCCCACCTCTACGGCGTGGAGTACGGCGTGCGCACGGTGATCGTCCGGCTCTTCAACACCGTGGGTCCGCGGCAGAGCGGCCGCTACGGGATGGTGGTGCCGCGCTTCGTCGCCCAGGCGCTGGCCGGCGAGCCGCTGACCGTCTTCGGCGACGGCCAGCAGGTGCGGTGCTTCTGCCATGTCCTGGACGTCGTTCCCGCGCTGGTCGCGCTGCTGGAGGACGAGAGCGCCCACGGCACCGTCTACAACCTGGGGAACACCGAGCAGACCAGCATCGGCATGCTGGCCCAGCGCGTGATCGCGGCGACCGGCTCGTCCAGCACCGTGGAGAAGGTGCCCTACGAGCAGGCGTACGGCCCCGGCTTCGAGGACATGGAGCGCAGGGTGCCGGACTGCGGGAAGGCGCTGCGCCAGGTCGGGTTCCGGCCGCGGCGCTCCCTCGACGACATCATCGCCTCCGTCGTCGCCGACCAGCGGGGCGCCACAGGCTGACCGACCGGTCCCCCTTTCCTGCCGACACCGCACCACCGCCGAGGCCCCCGGCCACCGCCGTCCCTCGTCCGCCGCAACCGCCGCGCCGGCGAACCCGCCTGCCGCCTCTGCCACTTGACCACTCCGTCACCACTGCAGACCCTGGTGGGAACGGCCGGGCGGTGGTGGACGGCGGAGGGGACGTTCCAGCCCCCGAAGAGCCTGGCCGGACCGGACCAGCACCAGGCCGGACACCGGAAGTACGACTGGAGCATCAGGAATTCGTCAGGCCGCTCCGGAACTCCACGAGGGACTGGTACAACCCTTCAGCTCATCGCAAACTCGACCAAGATTCTTCCCGTAACTAGTAAAATCTCTGCTAAGGTTCGAACGTATCTACAGGCATGGCGTCACGGCACTATCTGCTTGAATCGATACGGGGGCACATGAGCATGGCGACCGTCGTCAGTGGGCAATTGCGCATTACGCCGGACACAGCGCGTGATTATCTGTGGGCACAATTCGAGCAAAGCTCCGCCGGAGCCGGTCGGTTGGTGCTGGTCAGCGGCGGCATCGGCAGCGGCAAGACCGCGCTGCAGGAAGAACTTCTGGAAGGAGCGGCCAAGGCCGGGGCGCTCACGCTGAGCGCGACCGGTGCCCGCGACGAGCAGCAGATCGGTGCGGCGGTGATCGATCAGATGCTGGCGAACACGTCGGCGGAGATCGATGTCCCGTCACTGACCAGGATGCGGGAAACACTCCCCGGCGACCCGACGTACGAGAATGCGGAGGCCAGAGTGGTCAGGGACGTCTGCGACGCCCTGCTCGGCCTGGCGCGCGAACGTCCCGTGGTGATCGGCGTCGACGATCTTCACTTCGCCGACGAGACGTCGCTCAAGTTACTCCTGCAGTTGCAGCGGCGCATTCGCTGCGCGCGGATCCTGATCGTGCTCACCCAGCCCGACTGGCAGAGCTCCGCCCTCCGGCTCAGCGGCTATTTCGCCCGTCAGCCCCGTTACCACGCGGTGCAGCTCGCCCCCCTGTCCGTCCACTCCATCGAGCAGTTGCTCACGGAACTGACGGACGACGCGGAGCAGCGGAAGATCGCCGCCTCCGTGCACACCCTCAGCGCCGGCAACCCGATGCTGGCCCACGCCCTCATCGACGACTACCGGCACGGCACCGGCAGCGGGCGAGTCACCGCCGGTCCCTTCTACACCCGTGCGGTCGGTGCCCTGCTGGGCCACTCCGACGCCCAACTGCTCGACGTCGCCGCCGCCGTGGCGATCCTGGACCGCCACAGCAGCGTTTCCCTGATCACCCGGCTCACCTCGCTCGACACCGAGACCGTGGTCGACATGCTGGAGGCGCTCCACCGGGCAGGGCTGCTGGTCGACGGCGTCTACCACGAACCCACCACCGCCTCCTCGGTGCTGGGCGGGCTCTCCCCCTCCAGCCGGGCCCGGCTGCACGCGCACGCGGCGGAACTCAAGCACGGCGCGGCCGGGGCCACCGAGGTGGCCGCGCACCTGGTGGCCGCCGGAAACGCCTCCGCCGGATGGGCCGTGCCGCTGCTGCGGGCCGCCGCCTACGAGGCACTGCTCGGCGACGACGTCCAGTTCGCGGGGCGCTGCCTGGAGTTGGCGCTCGCCAGCACGACGGAGGAGTCCGAACGGCGCACCCTGCAGCAGTCCATCGTGCGCTGCCTGTGGCGGGTCAGCCCCTCGGCGGTGACCCCGTACGTGGCCCCGCTGCGGGAACTGGTGGTCGGTGATCCCTCCTCGGTCCGGGTGGGACAGGCCGACTGCTTCGCGGTGATGCGGCACGCGCTGTGGCACGGCGACCGCGAGACCTATCTCCGGGCCCGCGAGGTCCTCCGGGCCGCTCCCGAGCCCGTCGACCCGCAGAGCGCGGTCGAGCTCGACCTCGCCCACCAGTGGCACTTCGGGCCGCGTCCGGTGTCCGAGGAGGAGGGGGAGAGCGAGGCCCAGCGGCGGTCCACCCCCTGGGACCACACCGCCGACAGCCTGCTGGGGATGTGGCGGCACCGCGGCGACGAGGCGACCCTCGCCAGCGCCGAACGACTGCTCCACAACTGCCGGCTGGGCGACACCGCCCTGGAGGCGATAGCCATGGCGGTCGCCACGCTGGTCCGGGGCGGCCGGACGGAGCGGGCCGACCGCTGGTGCGTGACGCTGAGCCGAGAGGCCCACCACCGGGGCGCGGTCACCTGGGAGGCGATGCTGGAGTCGCTGCGCGCGGAGATCCTGCTCCGCTCCGGTGAGTTGTCACAGGCCGCCGAACGGGCCGACGCCGCACTGGAGATGCTCGGCGACCACAACTGGGGGGTCGCCATCACCCACCCGCTCACCACCCTGCTCCAGGCCCAGATCGCCGTCGGCGACCTCGACGCGGCAGGGCGGACCCTGAAGCGGCCCGTGCCGGAGGCCGCCTTCCGTACCGCCGGAGGCATGCACTATCTACGCGCGTGGGGGCATTACCAGCTCGCCACCAACCGCCCGCTCGCGGCGGCCGCCGCCTTCCAGCGGTGCCAGAGGCAGACCCGGGAGTGGGAGGACGGCGGTGGCACCCTGGTGCCGTGGCGCAGCGACCTGGCCGAGGCCAACCTCCAGCTGGGGCATGTCGCCATCGCCCGGGACCTGGCCCGGCAGCAGGTCGAGCTGGCGGTGGACACCGATCCGTACGCCTGCGGACTGGCGCTGCGGGTGCTGGCCATGGCGGCCGCCCCCTCGGAGTCGGCGGGCATCATCAACCGAGCCGCCAAGTACTTCCGCGCGGCGGGACACCTGCTGGAGATGGAGCGCACCCTGAAGGCGCTCGAGCACTCCCGCGGGCCGGGCCGACCGGCCCCTGACGGCGCCGCCCGGGCCACCGGGCCGGCGGTGGCGATGGGCCGCCCCGCGACACGCGGTCAGTTCGTGGTGCGCCGCTCGTCCGCCACCCGGGAACCGACCGTCAAGTCCGCAGCCGAGCGCCGGGAGGTCACCCCTGGGCCGGCAGCGGTCGCCCGTCCGGACGCCGGGGAGTCCACCTCGCTCAGCGAGGCCGAGCTGCGGGTGGTGCAGCTGGCCGCGTCCGGGCACACCAACCGGCAGATCAGCAGCACGCTCTTCATCACGGTCAGCACGGTCGAACAGCACCTCACCCGCGCCTACAAGAAACTGGGCATCAGCGGCCGGAGCTCGCTGGCGACCGTACTCGGGCAGCGTGGACTGGAGCTCACCTCGCGAAACGGCGCGTCCGTCTGACCTGTTCCCGCGGCTCACCGCGTCGGGCATCGCCCGCGCATACGGCCGGGGCCCGCCGCCTGCGCGGAACGGGCCGGGCGACGCCCTTTTTCTAGGGGGTCGGTAGGGGTGCTACCGCCACTAGCATTCCCGGTGTTGCGAACCCCGAGGTGACCCAGTGAGGCGATGATGAGTCGGGAAGTATTCACCCACGCCCAGAACCATACGGAGAAGCTCCACGAATTCCTGCTGGCGGGTTCCCGGTTGACTCCGGAGAAGCCGGCGGTCATGGAATTCGTCGACAACGAGACGGGCTTTCTCAGTTATCGCCAACTGGAGCACCGCGCCGAATCCTACGCCGCCGTCCTCGCCGAGCTCGGCCTGGACATCGGCGACCGGGTGCTGTTGGAGACGGACACCTCCCCGTCGGCCGTGGCCGCGCTGCTCGCCTGCTCCTCCCTGGGCCTGCCGTTCGTCCCGGTGAGCCCGGAGACACCGACCAGGCGGCTGCTGTCCATCGTGGAGAGCGTGCGGCCGGCCCTCTACCTCAAGGCCGTCGACAGCCGCAGGGAGGGCGTCCCGGACGACATGGGCACCGGCCGCTTCGGGCCCGAGGGCCTCGTCGTGGAACGGGCGCCGACGCCGCGCACCCCGGTGCGCCAGGAGGTCACGGCCGCCGACCCGGCGTACATGGTCTTCACCTCGGGTACGACCGGCAGGCCCAAGGGCGTGGTGATGAGCCACCGGGCCATCCTCTCCTTCTACCGGGGAATGCTCGGACACGGCATCGCCGGCCCGGAAAGCCGTGTGGCCTCCACCGCGCCCTTCCAGTTCGACTTCTCCCTGCTGGACATCGGTCTGGCCCTGGGCAGCGGAGCGACCCTGGTGCCGGTGCCCAGGGCGCTGCTGCGCTGGCCGCGCCGCTTCGTGCGCTTCCTGCGGGAGACCGAGGCGACCCAGGTGAACGGTGCCCCGTCGATCTGGCGCGGGGCGCTGCGGAGCGAGGCCGAGGAGCTGGGAACCCTCGGTGACCGGATCCACGGCGTGCTGTTCTCCGGGGAGCCCTTCCCGCTGCCGGAGGTACGCCGGCTCCAGGAGCTGCTGCCGCACGCCCGCATCGTCAACTGCTTCGGCAGCACCGAGTCGGTGGCCGCCTCCTTCACCGACGTGCCGCGCCCGGTGCCGGACGGGCTGACACAACTGCCGATCGGGTTCGCCCACCGGGGGGCGGAGATGATGCTGCTGGACGAGGAGAACCGGGCGATCACCGAACCCGGCGTCGTGGGCCACATCCATCTGCGCAGCTCCTCGCTGTTCACCGGCTACTGGGGCGACCCCGAGGCCACCGCGAGGGCCCTGGTGCCCGACCCGCTGAGCCCGCTGACCGGGCAGACCGTCTTCCGCACGGGCGACCTGGGGCACCGGGGGGAGGGCGGTGAGCTGTACTTCGACGGCCGGGCCGACTCCCAGGTCAAGATCCGCGGCAACCGGGTGGAGCTGACCGAGGTGGAACGGCGGGTGGCGGAGTTCGCCGGGGTGGCCGCGGCGAGCGCCGTACTGCTGCCCGTGGAGGGCGCCGACCCGATGCTGGCGGTCTTCGTGACGCTGGCGGACGGGGCGGAGCTGGACAAGGTGGAGCTGGGTGCCTTCTGCATGGAGGAGCTGCCGGACTACATGGCGCCCCAGCAGATCCACGTCCTGGGCGAGATCCCGGTGAACGCCAACGGCAAGGTGGACCGGCCGGCCCTGGTCGAGCGGATGAGCGCCCGGCTGCGGCCCTGACCCGCGTCGGCGGGGGCGCGCGGCCGCGGCGTGGCCACGCGCCCCGTCTCTCAGACCGCCACCGGACGGCGCCGCGGGTTCAGGACCGTACGCGGCTCCACCGGGATGACGCGGAAGGTGTCGCGGACGACCGGGACCCGCCCGAACAGGCTGTCCGGACCGCAGACATGGAGCTCGCGCACGCCTCTCTCCGCGAGCGCCCGGACGACCGTCGGCCAGCGCACGGTCCGTACGAAGCCGTCCAGCAGCATGGTCCGCACCCCGTCGGCCGTGGTCCGGACGGAGCCGTCCTGGTCGGCGACGACCGGCACGGTGGGGTCGGTGAAGGTCAGCTGGGGGAAGAGCTCCGCCTCCACCCGGTCCCGCAGGGGCCCGAAGGCCCGGCAGTGCGCGGGCGGGTCCACGGTGTAGAGCGGCAGTCCGCCGGCGGCCCGGATCCGCTGCTGCAACCACCTCAGGCGCTCGGCGCGCAGCGAGAGCATCACGAAGTCGGTGTCCAGCTCGCAGGAGATCTCGTGCCACTCCCCCAGCTCGTCCAGTTCGGCCCGGATCTCGGCGAGCGCCTCGGGAGGGGTGCGGGCGAAGGACTGGGTGAGGACGCCCGGGTGCTCCCGGCCGAAGTACTCCTTCTCGTAGCGGGCCAGCTGGGCGGTGAGCCGGACCGCGTCCCGGAAGCCGAGGGCGCCGGAGTGCACCGCGGCCGCCTTGCCGCCGAAGCTGGGGCCGGTGCAGTACGCCGGGTCGGCGCCCAGGTGCTCCTCGGCCCAACCGGCGAGGGTGAGGCACACCACCAGGAAGGACACCTGGGCGGGTTCCGCGTAGTCGGCCTCGCTGTCGCGGTAGCGCAGGAACAGGTCGTAGCCCAGGACGTCGGAGGCCTCCGCCACCAGGCGGGCCGCCTCCGGGTCGATCAGCATGAACTTTCCCACCGAACCGAAGTCCTGGGGTCCCATGCCGGGGAAGACCATCGCGCTGCGGTCCGCGTCGGCGGTCCCGGGGTCGGCCGCACGGTCCGGTCCGGTGTGCCGGGGGTGGGTTTCCATGTGGTTCGCTCCGTTCAGACGGCGGTCAGCTTGGCCAGTGCCCGCTCCAGGTCGCGCAGGACCTCGGCGACATGGGGCAGCCGCAGCGGGTCCTCGCCCCGTTCGACGGCGCGCTGCGCGGCGCGCTGCTCCTCGCGGGTGTCGCCGTAGAGCATGCTGGTGGCGGCGCGGAAGCGCAGCGCCGCCGGGTCGTCGCCGAAGTGGCGGCCGGCCAGCACGGCCACGCCGAGCTCCTCCAGGAGCAGCTGGAGTCCCTCGTCGTCGGTCACGCCCTGACGGGCCAGGGGGGCGCGCAGCGGCTCGAAGTCGGGGTAGACGTAGAACCCGCCGGTCGGTGGTCGGCAGGTGGCGCCGACCGCCACGAAGCGCTCGTGCACGGCCGCGGCCACGGTGCCGTGCAGTCGCGCGTCGGCGACCAGCCGGGCCCGCAGCTCCGGTGGTTCGGCGAAGGCGTACGCGGCGACCTGCTGCATCGGCCCGGCGAGGGTGGACCAGTTCTCGCTGGCCACCGAGGCGACGTCGTCGCGAAGCCGCCGGCCGTGCTCGTCCGCCGGGAAGCGGGCGGCTCCGATCCGCCAGCCGCCGAGCGCGAGGTTCTTGCTGAGGCCGGTGACGACCACGGTCCGGTGCGGCAGCACCTCGGCGGGGCTCAGATAGGGGCGCCGCGGATCGTGGAGCAGGTCCCGGTAGATCTCGTCCGAGACCACCAGCAGCTCCTCCTCCTCGGCGATCGCGCACAGTTCACGCACGAGCGCGGGTCCGGCGGTGGTGCCGGTCGGGTTGTCCGGCGAGGTGAGGACGAGGATGCCCGGGCGCCGGCCCTCCGTGCGTGCCCGGCGGATCCGCGCGCGCAGCGCGTCCGGGTCGGGGACCCCGCCGCACTCGTCCGGCACGGGGACGCCCAGGGCGCGCTTGCCGGCGAGCACGGCCTGCGGCCGGTAGGTCACCCAGCAGGGGGTCGGCAGAAGGACGTCCCCGGGGTGCACCAACTGCAGGGCGAGCAGCAGGGCCTTGCTGCCCGGGGCGACGATCACCTGGTCGGGCGCGGTGGGCAGGGCGCGCCGGTCGAACCAGCCGGCCACCGCGGTGCGCACGTCCTCGGCGCCGACCACCGGCCCGTAGGCGTTGCGCCCGGCCCCCTGGGCGAGGGCCTCGCGCAGCGGCGGGAAGACCGGCAGGCGGGACTCGCCGAAGCCCAGGTGCACGATGCGCTCACCACGCGCCCTGCGTTCGGCGACCCGCTGGTCGAGGGCGAGGTTGGGGGAGATCTTCCGGCCGGACATGGCGGTTTCCCTTCGGGTGCCTGGCACCGGTCTGCGGGTGTCCCGCGCGCAGGCCGGTGCTGCTGCGCGCCGTCGCGGACGCGGGGTGGCTCAGCCGTGGGCGCCGGACAGCGCCTGGCGGGTCGCGGGGCCGACGACGGCGGCGATGTCGGACGGGGTGGACGGGTCGAGTTCCAGATGGTCCACCCAGGCCGCGGTCTCGGAGTACAGCGCCCGGAACGGCCGCCCGACCAGGCCGGGGTCACGCGCCTGGAGCATCCGCAGCTGGAGGAACCGGCCCTGCGGGGTCTCCTCCACGCCGTCCACCACGATCTTGCCGGGGGTGGTGGACATCACCGGGCCGCGGACCGTGCGGGCGAGGCCGGGCAGCTGCTGGTAGGCGTCGCGGAAGATACGGTGCGCACGGGCCAGCGGCACCTCGAAGTACTGCCGCGGCCCGGTGTCCCGTTCCACGAACATGTAGTAGGGGACGGCACCCGAGGCCAGCTCGCCCCGCCACAGGTCGGCCCAGGTACGGGCGTCGTCGTTGACGTGCGCGATGAGCGGGGCCTGGCAGTAGACCAGGGCTCCGGTGGCACGGATCCGGGCCAGCGCCCTGCGGGCGAGCGCGGTCTCCAGTTCGCGGGGATGGCTGAAGTGGGCCATCACCGCAAGGTTGCGGCCGGAGGCCACCACCTGTTCGAAGAGGCGCAGGACGTCGTCGGCGTCGGCGTCGCCGACGAAGCGCTGCGGCCAGTACGCCACCGACTTGGTGCCGATGCGCACGGTCCGCACGGTGTCCACGGAGAGCAGCGGCTCCAGGTGGGTGCGCAGACGCTCGGTGGACATCACCATCGGGTCGCCCCCGGTGACCAGGACGTCGGTCACCGCCGGATGGCGCCCCAGGTAGGCCAGCAGCTGCTCCGGGCCGCGGGCCGCGAACCGCAGGTCGGCGTCGCCGATGAACTGCGCCCACCGGAAGCAGTAGGTGCAGTAGGCGTGGCAGGTCTGGCCCTGACTGGGGAAGTAGAGGACGGTCTCGCGGTACTTGTGCTGGAGGCCGGCCACCTGCTCCTCGGCGAGGGTGGGGACGTTGAGCTGCAGCTGTCCGGCGGGGTGCGGGTTGAGGCCGGCCCGGATCCGCCGCACCTCGGCAGCGATCTCCTTGCGCCCGGCCCGGCGGCCCAGGTCGATCAGCAGCTCGACCTCGGCCGGCTCGAGCATTCCCCGCTGGGGGAAGACGAGTTGGAAGATCGGGTCCTCGGGGATCCGGTGCCAGTCCACGAGCTCGCTGAGCACGTACTCGTTCACACGGAACGGCAGCACCTGCGACACCGCCCGGACCGCCTCCAGGGCGTCCGCCGGGAGCCCGTGGCGCCGGGCCACCTCATCGATCTGGTGCGGGCCGAACGCCCGGAACCGCGGACTCTCCTCGGAGCTCAACGCGTGCGGGGACATGCCACCCATCCTTCGGTCCACTCCTTCCCTCCTCCCTCCGCCGGTCAGACCGGGTCATGGCCGTCTCAGGCGTCCAGCCCCTTCAGGAACTCCACCAGCAGGGCGTGGAAACGCTCCGGTTCCTCGAGGTGCGGCATGTGGCTGGACTCCTCGAGCACCTCCCAGCGGACATCGGGGATCCGCTCCTGAAAGGGCCGCACGGTGACCTCGGTCGCCTCGTCGTGGCGGCCGGAGAGCACCAGGGTCGGCACGGTGATGTCGGGCAGTACGTCCTCCACCGACCAGTCCCGCAGGGTGCCGACCACGTGGAACTCGCTGGGTCCGTTCATGGTGCGGTAGACGGTGGGGTTGTTGGCGATCTCCATCACCGTCGCGACGTACTCCGGCGGCCAGGGCCGCACCCGGCACACGTGCCGGTCGTTGAAGACCCGCACAGCCGCGACGTAGGCCGGGGAGTCGACGGTGCCGGCCCGCTCGTGGGCGCGCAGGATCCGGTCGACCCCGCGCGGCAGCGCGGCCCGCAGCACCTCCATCTCCTGCCGCCACAGCGGGTAGGAGGCCGGGGAGTCGGCGATCACCAGGCCGCGCAGCCCCTCGGGGCGGTCGGCCGCGTGCGCCGCGGACAGCAGTCCGCCCCAGGAGTGGCCGACGAGCACGTAGCGGTCCTGGATGCCCAGGTGCCGCAGCAGGTTGTCCAGTTCGGCACGGAAGAGCCCGACGGTCCAGAAGTCCGCTCCGGCGTCCCGGAGGTGGGTCGAGGCGCCGTTGCCGAGCTGGTCGTAGTGGACGACGGGCCAGCCGTCCTCGGCGAGCGCGGCGAGCCGCAGCAGGTAGTCGTGGGTACTGCCCGGACCGCCGTGCACGACGACGACCGGCGGCCGTCCGCCGTCCGGCCTGCCGGTCACCCGATACCAGGTGCGGTGCCCGCGGAACGGTGCCCATCCCTCGGCGCTGGGCGCCACCGCCATGTTCCTCACCTCGCCTCTCGGGTCGCGCGGTCGCTGTCTGTGTCGGTTGGTGGTGCGGGGCCCGGTCGGGTCCCGCACCTGTCTAACGGCGGCGGGCAGGCGGGCACCAGCCCTTTAGGGGTGGCCGACCCCTAGAAGGCTCACCAAGATCTTCATGAGCCTTCCAGGGCGCGCGGGGTGCCGGGACGGCCCGGCGGGCGCGTCCGGCACGGTGGACCGCACCCCGCCGGACGGCGGTGACGTGCGGCGCGCGGGCCGGCGACCGCACCACCGGGTGCCGCACCACCGGGTGCCGCACCGGGGCGCACGGGCCCGGGGCGGGCCGTGACCGGCCGGCCGGGGGCACTCCC
>NZ_JAVRFH010000069.1:0-27971 GCF_031845825.1 Streptomyces lancefieldiae
CAACACCGAACGCACCGCAGCCCTGACAGACTTCCTGCACACCTACAACCACCACCGCTGCCACACCGCACTCGGCGGCAAGCCACCCATCAGCCGTGTGAACAACGCTGCGGGTCAATACACCTAGCGCGTGAAGGTCGCGACGGTCTCGAGACCGGCGTGCCGCAGGGTGCGGTGGACGGCCGGGTGGGCGCCATGGACGGTGACGGCGGCCGGTTCCGGCACCCGGCTGACCGCGCGCAGCAGGGCGTAGGCGCAGGCCAGGTCGAGGTGGTCCAAGCCGCTCATCTCCAGGGTCCACGCGCCCGGCCGGCGCAGCCGCGGGTCGAGGAGGAGTTCTTCCAGTACGCGCAGCGCATGGGCGTCCAGGTCGCCGGAGAAGGCGAGAACGGCGTGTTCCTCGTCGGCCTCGCTGATCCTCACGGGGGTGGCCTGGCCGGGGTGGTGAGGGTCGACGGTCACGACGGCCTCCTCAGCAGCACGTGCGGGCGTGTCTTCCATTGTCCCCCCGCGACGTCGCGTGTCACACAGCGAGGACGCCGTACGACCGACGGCTCCGGAATACGCTCTGGCGCTGTGGCGCTCTTGTACGAGCGGCGACGGTGAACGGTGGTGGCACAGCGCGGCGAAAGGATGGTGCGCATGATGGCAGGCCGGACGGAACCCGTGGTCGGCACGCCCCACGGGTCGGTACGGGGCAGATACGAACACGGCGTCGCGGTGTTCCGCGGCATCCCCTACGCGGCACCGCCCGTCGGCCCGCGAAGATTCCGGCCGCCCGTGCCTCCCGCCCCCTGGGACGGTGTGCGGGACGCGACCGCCTTCGGCCCGACCGCCCCCAAGGCCCCGTACTCGGAAGCGTTCGCGCAGTACCTCTCCGACCCGGCGATCCCCGGCGACGACTGCCTCAACCTCAACGTCTGGACCCCCGAGCCGGGCCCCGGCGCCCGGCTGCCGGTCGTGGTCTGGCTGCACGGCGGCGCCCTGACCAGGGGCTCTTCCGCCGTACCCGTGTACGACGGCCGCCGCTTCGCCCAGAACGGCGTGGTCTGCGTGTCGCTCAACTACCGACTGGGCGTCGAGGGCTACGGACTGTTCCCGGACGCCCCCGCCAATCCGGGACTGCGCGACCAGATCGCCGCCCTGGAGTGGGTCCGCGACTCGATCGCGGCCTTCGGCGGCGACCCCGACCGGGTCACCCTCGCGGGCCAGTCCGCCGGCGCGATCAGCACCGGCGCTCTCCTCGCCGCCCCGCAGGCCCAGGGCCTCTTCCGGCGGGCGGTGCTGCAGAGCGGGGCGCCGGAGGCCTCCGACCGCGACAAGGTACGGCGCATGGTCCGCAGGATGGCCGCCCGACTGAAGATCCCCGCCACGGCCGAGGCCTTCGCCGCCGCCGACCGGGACCAGCTGCTGCGCGCCCAGGCCGAGGTCGGCAGGCTCAGCAGCCCCGTCCTGGGCGGGCCCGCCTTCGGGATCGTCGTCGACGGGGACGTGGTCCCCCGTGATCCCCTGGAGGCGCTCGTCGAGGGCGACGCGGCACCAGGCGTCGACCTGATGATGGGCTGGACCCGCGACGAGTACCGGCTGTGGCTCGTCCCCGGCGGCCTCCTGGAACGCGTCGACCGGCTCGGCACGGTCGCCCTGGCCGGTGCGCGGGCCCGCTGCCGCTGCGGCCACGAGGTCGTACGCGGCTACCGCGCCCTGCACCCGGACGCGGGCACCGCCGAGATTGTCGGCCAGCTCGTCACCGACCACCTGCTCCGCATCCCGATGCACCGCCTGGCCGACGCGCGGCCCGGATCGTCCTACGTCTACGAGTTCGCCTGGCCCTCGAACCTGCCCGACCTCGGCGCCTGCCACGCCCTGGAGCTGGGCTTCGTCTTCGACTCCGGGGACGCGCCGGAATCACGCAGGCTGGCGGGCGAGGGCGCGCCACAGGAGCTGGCGGACGCGATGCACGGGGCGTGGGTCAGGTTCGTCGAGTCCGGGGACCCGGGCTGGGCGGCGTGGGACGCCACACACCCCGTGCGGGTGTTCGGTGCGGGCGAGCCGACTGTGGCGTACGGTCCGCGCGACGCCGAGTACGACCTGTGGCAGGCCGACGTCACCACGCGAGGAACGCGGTCCAGGCGTCTGGTGCGACGGTGATGTGGGGGGTGGTGGGGTCGGGGGACTTGGAATCGCGGATGTGGATGGTGGTGGGTTCGGTGGCGACTTCCACGCAGTTGCCACCTTCGTCGCCGCTGTAGCTGGACTTGCGCCACTCGTAGGCGACTTCGAGGCACTGGCCGCCTTCGCTGCCGCTGTAGCTCGACTTGAACCACACAAGTGCGGTGCCGCTGCTCATGATTCTCCCAGGAGATGGTCCAACAGTTCCCTCGTATCCTCGGTGTTGAGGGCCTGCGTCCGCAGCATCGCATACTTCTGCGTCAGGATCCCCACGCCGTCGGGGTCGGCGATCAGATGGCTGCCACGCTGGGTTTCCATGTACGCGAGCCGCTGGTAGTCGGGGGTTTCCAGGAGGACGAAGGGACCGTCGAGTCCCGCGTGTGAGGTGCGGCCGAGCGGCAGAACCTGGAGGGTGATGCCTGGGACGTCCGCGCATTCCCGCAGCTTGCGTACCTGCTCGGCGTACACCGCCTCCCCACCCAGGTGGTCCCGCAGTGCGGCCTCCCAGATGACGAAGCTGGTGGTGGGCGGCACCTTGCGGTGCAGGATCTCCTGGCGCTCCATGCGCCTTGCGACAAGTTGCTCGATTTCGTCCACGTCGTAGACGGGTACACGGCTGCGGAAGACCGCTCGCGCGTACCCTTCAGTCTGGAGCTGCCCGGGCACAGCCAGGCTGTCGTACACCGAGATCGCGATAGCCTCCCGCTCCCGATCCAGATACTCCTCCGCCCACAACGGAACCAGGTCCACCTCCGGCATCTTGCTCAGCGCGATCGACAACGCGCCCTTGGTCCCGAGGAGTTCGTCGAGCTGCTCGGCGAGATCCGGCTTCAGCGGGCGTCTGCCCTGTTCGATCGAGGCGATCTGCTGCTCGCTGATGACGAACCGCTCGCCCAACGACCTCTGCGTGTGTCCGGCGGTCTGGCGGTAGAGGGCGAGCAGCGCCCCCACCATCTTCATCGCGGAGGCGTTCCTCCGTGCCGTCGTGCCCATGAGGTCGAACTCCCCGTCACTCCGCGTACCTTCACCACCGCGCACCCGTACGGACCGGCTGTACGGCCATGCGCTCTGTCCCATCATGACCACGGAGCGTGACTCTCGTCCCGTGAACAAGGAAACTCAACCCCTGTCCCCACGTGAGCGCTTCTACCGCAGGGAACGCCGGTCCGTCCCCGCCGCGAGGGCGTTCGCGCATGAGGCGCTCGCCGAGTGGGGTGTACGCGAGCGCGCGGACGACGTCGTGCTGTGCGTCAGCGAACTGGCGACCAACGCACTGGTACACGGCGTGCCACCCGGCCGCGGCTTCCTGCTGAGGCTGCTGCCCTGCGGTGACGGCGTCCGCGTCGAGGTGCACGACAGCGGGGACGGCGTACCGGCGGTGCCGCTGACGTCCGGACAGGAGCCCGGCGAGGGCGGGCGCGGACTGCTGCTCGTGTCGGAGCTGGCGGACAAGTGGGGTGTGGGGGAGCGGGAGCCCGGCAAGATCGTGTGGTGCGAGGTGGGTGTGGGCTGGAGGTCCTGACAGGAGTCTTTGGGAGTCGCGTCCGTGGACCGTCTCGGACCAGCGTCATCCCCCGGTCAGCTGCCGGACGGCCTGGAGCGCCCGGCCTGCTCCGTTCTCGGTCGCCAGGTGCTGCGCCGCTCTTGCGGCGGCCCGGCTGTGTGCCTGTTGCTTCACTACTCGGTCGAGTGACTCGGCGAGCCGTTCAGCGGTGAGGGACCGGAAGGGAATCGGAGCGGTGGCGGCGCCGAGGGCGGCAAGTCGCCCCGCCCAGAACGGCTGGTCCGCGGTCACCGGTACGGTGACCGCGGGCACCCCGGCACGCAACGCGGCGGCCGAGGTTCCGGCCCCGCCGTGGTGGACCACCGCGGCCAGCCGTGGGAACAACAGGGCGTGCGGAAGGTCCCCGATGGTGAGCACGTCGTCGGCGTCGGCCGCGAGCCCGGCACTGCCGGCCTGAAGGATGCCGCGCAGCCCGGCGCGACGCAGGGCTCGCACGGCGAGCTCGCTGAGCCGTTCCCCGTCGCCCGCCGCCATGCTCCCGAAGCCGATGAGGACGGGGCGGGGCCCGGCACTGAGGAAGTCCTCCACGTCCGCGGGCAGCCGTTCGGCAGCATCGTGAGGGGGCCACCAGTTGCCCACGACCTCCAGGCCGGACCGCCAGCCGGTGGGGCGTGGTACCAGTGCCGTGCTGAAGCCGTGCAGGATGGGCCAGTTCGCCTGTTCCTGCCGTCGGCGCGTCGCGGTGGCGGAGGCCGGGGGCAACTGGAGGCGGTGGCGCAGCTCTGCGACCGCCTGCTCGTAGACGCGGTCGGCCATGCGGAGAGCGAAGCGTCCGGTTGCGCGGTTGGCGAGTCGGCCCAGTGAGCGGGTGCCCGTGACGACGGGCGGGAAGTCGCCGGTCGGTGCGGTGGGCTGGAGGTACACGCCGAGGCTGGGCGTGCCCGTGGCCTCGGCGAGGTGCCAGCCGAGAGGGGCCGTGGTGGTCGACAGCAGGAGAAGATCCGCGCCCTGGGCCAGTACGTCGGCGAACCCCTGGCCCAGCTCGGTGATGAACGTGGCCGCGGTGCGCATCAGTTCACGGCTGCTCGGGGCGCCGCCGCGCCCCCGCGTGTCGGCGGGGAGGCCGCGGAATTCCAGCCCGGCGTCGCGTACGAGGGGCGCGAAGGTGTCTGTCGTGGCGAGGGTGACGTCGTAGCCGGCCCGGCGCAGTTCGGCGCCCAGGCCCGTGTACGGCGCGACGTCGCCGCGCGATCCGGCCGCGGCGATCAGGATTCTCATCGGCACTCCTCGGAATCAGTACGGCCGCCGGTGTGGCGGGCTGCGTTGGCGTGGACCGCCTTGCACGTGTAGGCGGCCAGGCCCGGACGTTGCTGGGAGGGCGGGACGACCAGGGCGAAGGCGCGGGGGTCGGAGACGAAGTCGTCCGCGATGCGCCGGTGCATGTCGGGCGGGCAGGAGGTGAACCAGCGTGAGATGTGCAGGCGGTGCTCCTCGGCGAGGTCCATGGCCCGCTCGCCGTCGCTCGGCTCCCCCTCGTCGAAGGCCGCGAGCAGTTCCGCGCGCCAGGCGGCGGCCTCGCCCATGAGCCGGCGCCAGTCCTCCTTGGTGTGGGCGGTCGCGCGCGCCATCGCCTCGCGCTGCCCCTCCGAATGCGCCCACTTCAGCTCCGCCTCGGTGGCATAGCTCAGGTCGAAGGTGATCTCACCGAAGACCTCGAAGCGTTCCTGAGGAGTCAGGGAAACCCCGGTCTTCTGGACCTCCACCGCCCGTTCCGCCACCTCGGCCAGCCGCTGCAGCCTGGCGATCTCCTCGCTCAACTGCCGCTGCCGGGCCCGGAGCCGCTCCAGGGCGTTCACCTGCGGGTCCTCGAAGATCGCAGCGATCTCGTCGAGGGGGAATCCGAGCTCACGGTAGAAGAGGATCTGCTGGAGACGGACCAGGTCGGCCTCACTGTAGAGCCGGTAACCCGCGGGGCTGCGCTCACTGGGGGAGAGCAGCCCCGCCTTGTCGTAGTGGTGCAGCGTACGCACCGTCACGCCGGCGAAGGCCGAGACCTGACCCACGGAGTAGCTCATCCACCTGTCCTTTCGTCGGCACACAGCTTCAAGCCTGACGTAAGGGGAGGGTCAACTCGCGCTCACCGGCCTCGGAGGCGAGGACGGAGGGGGGGAGGTGCGGCCCGAGCGGTCGCCGGGCACCTCGGTGTCAGCGTGCCGCCGCGATCGACGCGATCGTGTCCGGACCCACGCGGCAGCAGCCGCCGACGAGCCGGGCCCCGGACGCCCGCCAGGCCCGTACCCGCTCGGCGTCGAACGACGAACGCCCCCGCCAGGCCCGGGCCCGCGCGTCCCAGGCCTCGCCGCTGTTGGGGTAGACGACGACCGGCTTGCCGGTGACGCGGGCGGCGGTCTTGATCGCCCCGGCCGCGTCACCGGGCGCGCAGCAGTTCACGCCCACCGCGATCACCTCGTCCGCGTCGGCGGCCAGGGCGAAGGCCTCCTCCAGCGGCTGCCCGGCGCGGGTGCGGTCGCCCGCGACGGTGTACGACAGCCAGGCCGGTACGCCGAGTCCGCGCACCGCCCGCAGCAGCGCCGCCGCCTCGTCGGTGTCGGGGACGGTCTCCAGCGCGAGCACGTCGGGGCGGGCGGCCGCCAGGACCTCCAGGCGCGGCCGGTGGAAACGCTCCAGCGCGCCGACGCCGAGCCCGTAGCGGCCCCGGTACTCGGAGCCGTCCGCGAGCATCGCGCCGTACGGACCGGCCGACGCCGCCACCCACAGCCGACGGGTCACCCGCGCCCTGCGGGCCGCCTCGCGGGCCAGTTCCACGCTGAGGGCCATCAGCTCGGCCGCCCGCTCCCGGCCGACGCCGCGCCGGGCGAAGCCCTCGAAGGTGGCCTGGTAGCTGGACGTGATCGCCACGTCCGCGCCCGCCGCGAAGTAGGCGAGGTGGGCCTCGGTGACGGCCCCGGGCTCCTCGGCGAGCAGCCGTGCCGACCACAGCTCGTCGCTCAGGTCGTGCCCGGCCGACTCCAGCTGGTTGGACATGCCGCCGTCGAGTACGAGCGGGCCGGCGGCGAGGGCCTCGGCGAAGTCGCTGGTCATGTCACGACGCTAGTGCAACCTCGTCCGACCCGTTGACCTCCGGCGGTCGCCCCCTTACCTTTTCGGCGTTCGGCATGCCAAATAGCGTCCGTGATATCGAACCAGTCTGTCGAGAGGGACCCGCATGAGCCGCGCCGCCGACCTGCCCGCCGACCTGCCCGACGAGCCCGCAGCCCCCGCCCGACGCCTGCTGCTGAAGGGCGCCGCGGCCGCGGGAGCCCTGGCGGCCGTTCCCGCCGTCCCCGCGGCCGCGTCCGCCGCCGCGCCGGGGAAGGCCGCCCCGTACGGGAACCCGCTCGTCCGCAACCGCGCCGACCCGCACATCCGCCGCCACACCGACGGCTTCTACTACTTCACGGCGACCGCCCCCGAGTACGACCGCATCATCCTGCGCCGCTCCCGCACCCTGGGCGGCCTCGCGACCGCCGACGAGTCCGTCATCTGGCGCAAGCACGCCACCGGCGACATGGGCGCGCACATCTGGGCTCCGGAGATGCACCACATCGGCGGCAAGTGGTACATCTACTTCGCCGCGGCGCCGGCGGAGAGCGTCTGGGACATCCGTATCTGGGTCCTGGAGAACTCCCACCCCAACCCCTTCCGGGGCACCTGGGTGGAACGGGGGCAGGTGAGGACGGCCTGGGAGACCTTCTCCCTCGACGCCACCACCTTCACCCACCGGGGCAGCCGCTACCTGGCCTGGGCCCAGCACGAGCCCGGCATGGACAACAACACCGGCCTGTTCCTGTCCAGGATGGCGAACCCCTGGACCCTCACGGGACCCCAAGTGCGGCTGTCCACGCCCGAGTACGACTGGGAGTGCGTCGGCTTCAAGGTCAACGAGGGCGCGTCCGTCATCGCCCGCAACGGCCGGCTGTTCATGACGTACTCGGCCAGCGCCACCGACGCCAACTACTGCATGGGCCTGCTGACCGTCGACGCGGACGCCGACCTGATGAACCCCGCGAACTGGTCGAAGTCGCCGCACCCCGTCTTCACCAGCAACGACACCACCCGGCAGTACGGCCCCGGCCACAACTGCTTCACCGTCGACCGGGACGGCCGCACCGACGTCCTCGTCTACCACGCCCGCCAGTACAAGGAGATCGACGGCGATCCCCTCCACGATCCCAACCGGCACACCCGCATCCAACGGCTCGGCTGGAAGGCCGACGGCACCCCGGACTTCGGCGTCCCGGTGGCCGACACGGCGGAGGGGCGGGCCTGAGATGAGACGCGCGTACGCCGTCGGCGTCGCCCTCTGCCTGGCCGTCCCCGGTGCCCTCGCCACCGGCACCACGGCACAGGCGGCGGCGCCCCGCCCACCCGGGAACTGCACTGCCAACGCCTGCCACTTCGACGTGCCGGCGGGCACCTACGACGTGAAGGTGCTGCTCGGCGGCGACGGCGCCGCCCGCACCGCCATCAGCGGCGAGAGCCGGCGGTCACTGCTGCCCGAGACCGCCACCGCGGCCGGCGAGCGCGTCGCCCGCAGTTTCACCGTGGACGTCCGCACACCCGAGGGCGAGCCCACCGGACCCGACGGCACCCCCGGCCTGGACCTGACGATCGGCGGTTCGGCGCCCGCACTGGCCGGCGTCACGGTCACCCCGGCCCGGCACGCGCGGCAGATCTTCCTCGTCGGGGACTCCACGGTCTGCGACCAGCCGGGGGAGCCGTACTCCGGCTGGGGCCAGCAGCTGCCGCAGTACCTCCGCAAGGGCCTGTCCGTCGCCAACCACGCCGACTCCGGTGAGAGCACGGTCAGTTACCTGGCCGACGAACGGCTGTGGGGCACCGTCCGGCCGCTGATCCGCCCCGGGGACCTGGTGCTCGTCCAGCTCGCGCACAACGACAAGACGACGGACGGGGCGACCTACCGGGCCAACCTGGAGGCACTGGTGGCGGGCGTGCGGGAACGGGGCGGAGAACCCGTCCTCGTGACGCCGGTCGTGCGCCGCTGGTTCAACGCCGACGGCACCCTGAACAACGGCACCGCCCTGCTCGTCAACGGCCTCGGCGTCGACCATCCGGCCGTCGTCCGCTCGGTCGCCGCCGCCGGGGGCGTACCGCTGATCGACCTGACCGCGAAGACCAAGGCACTCGTGGAGTCGCTGGGCGTGGAGGGCTCCAAGGCCCTCTACCTCTACGCCGAGAAGCGGGACAACACCCACACCTCCGCGTACGGCGCCACCGTCTACGCGGGGCTGGTGCGGGACGAGCTGGTCGCCCTCCGTCTGGTGCCGCGCGGTGGTGTGCGGACGCGCTGATCCGGCGCGGTCCCGGGGAGGAGTCCGAAGTGTTCCGGCGGCGGCCCTGCCGGAACACTTCGGCCGTGACCGAACCAACGGCCTCATAGCGTGAGGTACATGAACGCCACGCAGACCTCGATCACACCCGCCCAGGCCGTCACCGGCATGGTCGACCACGTCCTCGCGCTCGCCGCCACCTGGACCCGCTGGGACGGGAGGCCCGCCCACGTCGACGACCGCGTATACACCCCGCACAAGGCGATCCGGCGGGTCGCCGACCACCTGGTCGACCATCTCGCCGAACTGGAGGCGCGGCTGGCGGGGGAGCAGCCGCAGCCCGACCACTGGCACGCCTCCACGATCACGACGGAGGCGGACCGCGCTCCCTTCACGCGGGAGGACCTCGACGAGGCCCGCAGCCGCCTCACCCGGCTGGCCCGGATCTGGGCCAACCGGCTCGACGCGCTCACCGACGAGCAGCTCGACCACTCGCCGGGCGAGGGCTGGAGCTTCCGCGAACTCGCCCGGCACCTGGAGGAGTCCGTGTACTACGCCGACGCGGTGGGGGACCTCTCGTGACCGTCTTCGCCGATCTCCACCGGGCCGGCGAGCCCCTGCTGCTGCCGTGCGCCTGGGACCACGCCTCCGCGCTCGCCCTGGCCGGGCAGGGCTTCCGGGCGGTCGGCACGACCAGCCTCGGCGTCGCGGCGGCGGCCGGGCTGCCCGACGGGGCGTCGGCGACCCGCGACGAGACGCTGCGGCTGGCCCTCACGCTGGGCTCGGAGCCGTTCCTGCTGTCCGTCGACGCGGAGGGCGGCTACAGCGACGACCCCGACGAGGTGGGGGAGTTCGCGCGGGAGCTGGCGGCGGTCGGGGCCGTCGGCATCAACCTGGAGGACGCCCTCGGGCCCGCCGACCGGCACGCCGCGAAGATCGCCGCGGTCAAGTCCGCGGCCCCCGGCCTCTTCGTCAACGCCCGCACGGACACGTACTGGCTCGGCGACGGTGACGGTGACGGGGAGGGGTACGGGGGAGGCCGTGCCGCGGAGACGGTGCGACGCCTGGACGCCTACCGCGAGGCCGGCGCCGACGGCGTCTTCGTCCCCGGCCTCACCGACCCCGGCCGGATCGCGTCCCTCGTCGCCCACCTCGACGTCCCGCTCAACATCCTCTACTCACCCACCGGCCCCACCCTCGCGCGCCTCGCCGACCTCGGCGTGGGCCGCGTCAGCCTCGGCTCGCTGCTCTACCGGCGGGCCCTGGGCGCGGCCCTGGAGACGATGGCCGACATCGGCGCGGGCCGGGTCCCGGGCGGCACGACGCCCGCGTACGACGAGGTGCAGGCGCTCAGCCGGCCAGGGCCGCGGTGATCTGCCGGGTGGTCTGCGCGGCGATCCGCGGGTGGGTGGCGGCGTAGTGGGTGTAGGCGTTCAGGCCGGTGGCCAGTGCCCAGCCGCGGCCTCTGGTCCAGGTGGCGTCGTCCACGCCGAGCGCGGCACGGAAGACGGCCCGGCTCCCGGCCGACAGCAGCGTGAAGGCGATGGTCAGGTCGCAGGCCGGGTCGCCGACGCCGAGCCCGCCGAAGTCGATGACCGCGCTGAGGCGGCCGTCGACGGTCAGCAGGTTGCCGGTGTGGAAGTCGCCGTGGAACCAGACCGGAGGCCGGTCCCACGCGGGCGCCCGCAACGCCGCGTCCCACAGCCCGGTCAGGGCGGCGGCGTCGAACGCGCCGTCGACCTCGGCGATGGCGGCCCGGGTCGCGCGGTCCCGTTCGGCCAGCGGCCGGCCGGCCAGGTCCTCGCGGGCGTCCCCGGGCGGGAACCGCTGGAGGCGGTCAGGAACTCCGCCAGCCGGGCGGCCGCTTCGCATGAATCGCCCAGCGCCTCCACGGTCGCCACCTCGCCGGGCAGCCAGCGCGACACCGACCACGGCCACGGACAGCCGAAGGCGGGCTCGCCGACGGCCACCGGGACGGGGACGGCCAACGGCAGGTGCGGGCCGAGGCGGGGCAACCACTCGGCTTCCTTGGCGGCCTGCCCGACCGCTCCGGCGTGACGGGGGAGCCGGACGGACAGTTCCTCGCCCAGCCGGTGGATCACATGGTCCGAGCCGGCCGGGTCGAGCAGCCGCAGGGGCAGCCCGGCCCACTGCGGGAACTGCGTGTCGACCAGGCGCCGGACGAGCACGGAGTCGATCCCGGAACCGGCCTCGGAACCGTTCCCGGAACCGATCGAGGCGCGGGTCGCGGAACCGGTGTCTGCCACTTCCGCCACTTCCGCCACTTCCTCCGTTGCCAAGGGGCCTCTCCCGAGGTGGGCCCGCTCCGTGCGGCGGGCGGCCGTGGCCATCACAGTGCGTCCGGGGCCGGTCTGTCGACCGGGTTTCCCGAGGGCGGCGGGAGGAGGACGGGCCGCGGCGGCGTACCGTCGCGCTGCCGTGCCGTCAGCGACCGCGCGTGCCGTCAGCGACCGCGCGTGCGTCCTGCTCCCGGGGCCAGTGCTCCAGCGCCACGTGCAGGGCCTCGACCGCCTTGTCCCAGGAGGCCTGTACGTCGCGCGGGGCGGCGAAGCCGCCGGTGGCCTCCAGGGCGCAGTAGCCGTGGAAGGTGCTGCGCAGCAGTCGTACGGCGTCGGTGAGGTCGGGTTCGGTGAGGCCGTAGGCGCGGAGCATGCCGTAGGTGACCTCGGCGGTGCGGCGCAGGGCGGGGGAGTCGGGGATCAGGGACGGGTCGACGCGGATCTGGGTCGCGGCGTAACGGCCGGGGTGGCGCAGGGCGTACGCCCGGTAGGCACCCGCGAAGGCGGTCAGGGCGTCCTTGCCGGCCCGGCCCGCCACCGCGGTCGCGATCTCGTCGATCAGCTCGCCGCCGGCCAGCAGCGCGACCCGGACGCGCAGGTCCTGGAGGTTCCTGACGTGGGTGTACAGGCTCGCGTCCTTCACCCCGAAGTGCCGGGCCAGCGCGGAGACGGTGACGCTCTCGAACCCGGTCTCGTCGGCGAGGTCGGCGGCGGCCGCGACGACGCGGTCGGTTGTCAGACCCGCTCGGGGCATGGGCCACCTTTCCGGCTTCCTAGGGCTCCTAGGTTTCATGCTAGGGCAGACAGGGCGGCAGGCGGGGCTCACCTCCGAGTCGTTCAACGTTCATCTTCTGCCGGGAGTCTCCTCACAGCCGCGAACGGCGGCGACTTCCAGGAGGGGCTTCATGGGGCACGGACACGGACACACGCACGGACACGGACACGGACACCCGCACGGGCACACGCACGGCCACCACCACGGCGACGCGCACCCGCACGCCCACGAGCACGAGGCCGCGCCGGCCCTGCCCGCCGCGTTCGACACCAGCGTGCCCGACGAGGCCCTCAGCCCCGAACAGCAGTCGCGCCGTGGCCTGTTGCGCCGCGCGGGCCTGCTCGGTGCCGGCCTGGCCGCCGGGACCGTCCTCGCCCAGACCGCGACCGCCGCCCCCGCGCGGGCCGCGAGCAACGGCCGCCGCGGCAAGGGCTTCCTCTGGCTCGCCGGCGACCACCACATCCACACCCAGTACAGCAGCGACGGCAAGTACCGCGTCGTCGACCAGGTCCGCCAGGGCGCCCGGCACGGCATGGACTGGCTGGTCATCACCGACCACGGCAGCGGCACGCACGCCAGGATCGGGGTGGAGAAGGTCAACCCGGACATCAGGGAGGCCCGCGCCGCCTACGAGGACACCCTCGTCTTCCAGGGCCTGGAGTGGAACATCCCGGCCGCCGAGCACGGCACCGTCTTCGTGCACCCCGGCAAGAACGAGGTCTCCGTCCTCAAACAGTTCGAGACCGGCTACGACGGCGCGGTCAAGGCCGCCACCGGCTCCTCGCCCGCCAACGAGGCGCTCGCCATCGCCGGCCTGACCTTCCTCTCCGAGCAGGTCAGGAGACGCAAGGTCAAGGACGCCCTCATGCTCGCCAACCACCCGGCGCGCAAGGGCATCGACTCCCCGCACGAGATCCGCGCCTGGCGCGACGCCACCTCCGCCGGCCACCGCATCGCCGTCGGCATGGAGGGCGCGCCGGGCCACCAGGCCGGCGGCCTGCCCAAGCCGCTCGGCCCCGGCGGCGCCCGCGGCATCTACGACAACAGCCCCGGCAGCAACTCCTTCGCCGGCTACCCCCTGGAGAGCTACCGCACCTGGGGCGGCTTCGACTGGATGACCGCCACCGTCGGCGGCCTGTGGGACAGCCTGCTCGCCGAGGGCAAGCCCTGGTGGATCACCGCCAACTCCGACTCCCACCAGATCTACGGCGACACCGCGGCCCGCGGCGGCGGCGACTTCAACGCCAACGGCCGCTACGACGACCCGGTCTACGGCGGCTCGATCGACACCACGGAGAACGACTACTGGCCCGGCTACTACAGCCGCACCCACGTCGGCGCGGAGGGCTTCTCCTACGCCGCCGTCATGGACGGCATCCGCGCCGGCCGCGTCTGGGTCGACCACGGCCAGCTCATCAGCGGCCTGGACGTCCGCGTGTCCGGCGGCAGCCGCTGGGCCACCCTCGGCGGCGCCCTCCAGGTCAAGAAGGGCACCCGCGTCACCCTCACCGTGGACGTGGCCCTGGCCGGCGGCCCCAACTGGGCCGGTTTCCAGCCCACGCTGGCCCGCGTCGACGTCATCCAGGGCGACGTCACCGGCGAGGTCGAGGACAAGGACACCTTCACCGCCCCGTCCGCCAGGGTCGTCAAGTCCTACGAGGTGAACAAGGCCACCGGCACGGTCACCCTCACCTACGACCTCGGCCGCGTCGACCACCCGGTCTACCTCCGCCTGCGCGGCACCGACGGCAACCGCTCCGCCGTGGGCGCGAGGGGCGCCTCGGTCGACCCGGCGGGCCCGGCCATCGACGTCGTCGGTGACGCCGACCCGTGGCGCGACCTGTGGTTCTACTCCAACCCGGTCTGGGTCCTGCCCTCGTGACCCCACCGCCGTACGCCCTGCGCATCGACACCGACGTGACGAAGCTCCGGGAGGCCGACCGCCTGCTCCAGGACCTCGCGGCCGAACTGGCCCTCCCCGAGGACGTGTTCGGCTGCACCCACCTGGTGCGGGAGGCCGGCCGGCGGCGCGTGGCACTGTCCCTGGCCGGCCGGTCGCGGGCGGTGGCCGACGCCGTGCGCGCCCGGCTCACCGCCCAGGGGCACACGGTGACGGACGGCACCTGGGACGAACCCGGACGCGCGGTGCTGTTCCCCGGCGCCGCCGCCCTGACGGGCACCCTCACGGTCGCCGAGCTGCTGGACCGCTCGGCGATCGACCGGGTCCGCGTCCTCGGCGCACCCGACGGGCCCGGCCCCGAGGCCCGGCTCGTCACCCGGGAGTTCGTCCGCCCCCGGTGGGAGCACCACGAACTGGTCCTCGCCGCCATGCCCGCCGCCGGCGGCACCCTGGTCCCCTTCGAGGACTCGGACCCCACACCGTGCTGCGCGGACCACTGAGCCGGTGGACGCGGCTTCCGGCTCCGGGGACCCGTCCCCCGGAGCCGGAGCCGCACCCCGCGCGGGGGCTCAGCCGGCCAGCACGTCCCGCACGAACGCGTTGCTGAACTTGCCCTTCGGGTCCAGCTCCGTCACCAGGGTCCGGAAGTCACCGAGCCTCGGGTACAGCCCGCGCAGGGCCGCCGGCGCCGTCGTGAACACCTTCCCCCAGTGCGGCCGGGCCGCGAACGGGGCCAGCGCCTCCTCCAGCCGCCGCACGACCGGCAGCACCGCCGCCGTGTCCTCGACCCAGGTGAAGTGCGCCGCCACGGTGTCGCGCCCGTACGCCGGGCTCAGCCACTGCTCGTCGGCGGCGACCGTGCGTATCTCGCAGGTCTGCAGCACCGGCGCGACGGTCTCCCGCACCGCGTCCACCGCGTGCAGGGCGTCGAGGGCATGCTCGCGCGGCATCAGGTACTCCGACTGGAGCTCGGCACCGCTGCTCGGCACGAACTCCGCGCGGAAGTGCGGCAGCCGCTCGTGCCAGGGGCCCGGCACCCCGAACTGCTCGGTGCAGTTGACCGCGGGCATGCCCGGCACCGGATGCATCCTCTCGGTGGCCGGCGCCGCCCACGGGAAGTCGACCGGCGGCTGGTCGGTGCGCCGCTTGAGCCAGACCTGCCGGAAACCCGGCGCACGCCAGTCGGTGAACAGGCTCACGCTGTACGCCGCCGCCAGTACCGTCCGGAACGTCTCCGCGTCCAGCCCGGCGAGCGGCAACTCGGTGAAGACGTGCTGCTCGACCTCGTAGGCCGGCTCCAGGTCGAGGGTGAGCGCCGTGACCACGCCGAGCGCGCCGAGCGAGGTCACCGCGCCGCCGAACCGCTCGTCGCCGCGCGCCAGGGTCAGCGTCGAACCGTCCGCCGTGACGAGCTCCACCTCGCGCACCACCGACGCCAGCGAGCCGTTGCCCACACCGGAGCCGTGCGTGCCGGTCGCCACCGACCCGGCCACCGAGATGTGCGGCAGCGACGCCATGTTGGGCAGCGCCAGCCCCCGCGCGTGCACCAGCCGGGCCAGCTCCGCGTACCGGACGCCGCCGCCCACCCGCACCGTACGGGCCGCCGTGTCCACGTCGACCTCGGGCGGCAGCGCGGCCAGCGACAGCAGGACGCCCTCGGCGCCCGGCTCGGCGATCTCGTTGAAGGAGTGCCCGCTGCCCAGGACCCGCACCCTCGCGCTCCCGGCCACCACCGACCGCAGCGCGCCGGGCGAGTGCGGCCGGAGCAGCTCCTTGGCCGTGTAGGTGATGTTGCCGGCCCAATTGGTCACGGTGGTGTCGGTCATGCCGCAGCCCCTTGCTGAGATCTCGAGATCCGCGAGGACCAGGAGTCCTCCGCCGAAAACCTACCTGGCGCGCCAGGAGGGGACCCGGGCGGGAAGAGCCACGGGCGGGGGCATACCGTGAGAAGTCGAACGCCTGAGCCGGGAGGAGACACGGGATGGGCAGCCGTACCGCGCTGGTCGAGGATCTGATGGAGCGCTTTCCGCACGTACCGCGGGAAGCCGTCTTCAAGGAGGACCTGCTCCGCGGCGGGGTGGCCTTCGACCCCTCCGCGCTGAGCGACAACGAGGACGGCGAGGTCAAGCCGAAGTCGTACTTCATCTTCTCCTTCGACCACGGCACCCTGCCCGAACTGGGCGAGGCCGCGCTGCGCCGCCCGCCCGAGGAGATCATCCTCACCGGCGGCCCCTACGACCTGCGCCGCACCGTCGTCTCGGTCCGCGTGAACCCGTCCTCGCCCTACCGCGTCGCCGCGAACGAGGACGGTGTCCTCGGCCTCTACCTGGACGGCAGGCGGATCGCCGACGTCGGTGTGCCGCCCATGCCCGAGTACTACCGGCACAAGCTCTCCAACGGGAAGTCGGTCATGGAGGTGGCCCCGACCATCCAGTGGGGCTACCTGATCTACCTGACCGCGTTCCGCGTCTGCCAGTACTTCGGCGCCAAGGAGGAGTGCCAGTACTGCGACATCAATCACAACTGGCGCCAGCACAAGGCGGCCGGGCGGCCGTACACGGGCGTGAAGGACGTCGACGAGGTCCTTGAGGCGCTGGAGATCATCAACGAGTACGACACCGCCAAGATCTCCACCGCGTACACGCTCACCGGCGGCGCGATCACGTCGAAGGTCCAGGGTCTGGACGAGGCCGACTTCTACGGGCGGTACGCCAAGGCCATCGAGGAGCACTTCCCCGGCCGCTGGATCGGCAAGGTCGTCGCCCAGGCCCTGCCCAAGCCGGACGTCCAGCGCTTCAAGGACTACGGCGTGCAGATCTACCACCCCAACTTCGAGGTGTGGGACGAGTACCTGTTCAAGATGTACTGCCCCGGCAAGGAGCGGTACGTCGGCCGCGACGAGTGGCACAAGCGCATCCTCGACTCCACCGACGTCTTCGGCGCCCGCAACGTCATCCCCAACTTCGTGGCCGGCGTGGAGATGGCCGAGCCCTTCGGCTTCAAGACGGTCGATGAGGCGATCGCGTCCACCACCGAGGGCCTGCGCTTCTTCATGTCGCACGGCATCACGCCCCGGTTCACCACCTGGTGCCCCGAGCCCACCACCCCGCTCGGCAAGGCCAACCCGCAGGGCGCGCCGCTGGAGTACCACATCCGGCTGCTGGAGGCCTACCGCGCCACGATGGACGAGTTCGGCCTGTCCTCGCCCCCCGGCTACGGCCTGCCCGGCGCCGGCCGCGCCGTCTTCTCGGTCAGCTCCTTCATGGACAGCCTGCCGGAGGACGAAACCGCCGAGGCGTGAACCCGGCGGCCGGGAACCGGCCGGCGGGCCGCGACGCGGGCCGCCGGCCGCCGACGTCACCGGACGGCCGGGGCCGCTCGAAGTCCGACGACGGCGCGGGCAACACCACCCGCACCGAGTACGACAATCGCGACCGCAAAGTCACCGAGGCCAACGGCAAGATCACCCGAAACCTCGAGACCTGGCCGGCAACCTGATCGCCACGACAGGTGCAGACGGGGACGTGGTGCTGCAGCTCACCAACCTGCACGACCCGGCTTCCGCTGGTGGATGCCACCACGCCTATCGTCAACACCTACGACGAGTACGGCAATCTGCTGCCCGGCACCGACCCTGCAGTGAGCTCGCTTGAGTACGGTGGCTGCGGGGGCTGAGCCGACTGGCTGACCGAACCCCTCAACCGCCCGCCCCGCCAGGACCGCTGGGAGGCGAGGCTTGGGTCCCTCGCACTCGAGATGGCGCGTGCACCTTGGGCCGGTCCGGACCGGGGACCGCCCGGCCGGGGTGGATGACCGACCGCCGCCCGCTGGGTACCGGACCCTTTCCCGCCGACAACCCTGGCGAAGCGGAGCCGCGTCCGGCCGCCGGACGCCGCGTACTCGGGGCCGGCCCCGCCGCCCTGGCATGAAGCAGCTCCCCACCCTGAGTCGTCGTGGGGAGCTGCTTCACGTCGGCGGGTCTGCGTCAGTATGTCCGAATCCTCGGGGTGGCCACCGAGGGCAAGGCTCCGACCTGCGGAGTCTTGCCAGTGGCCGCCGCTTGGCCATCGTTCGTGAGATTCGGCCACGGAATCTGAGATCCCACAATGTCTGTAGGATCTCGCGACCCGTGGCATAGAGCAGGCCTATGACCTGCGGATTTGCTATCTGTCTCACGGCTTGGCCAGAAGATTCCGTCTCACGGGCATGTCATTTCCTATGGCTGCGCAGCGGGCGCCTATCGTCCCGCAGCCGTAGGAATCAGCCTCGCCCCTGCGGGACGCTCCGGTTCAGAGCGTCTTGACGGTGCCACCGTCGATGACGTAATCGGCGCCGGTGATGTTGCCTGCAAGGTCGGAGAGGAGGAACGTGATCAGGGCCGCTACTTCTTCGGGTTCGGTGATGCGGCCGGTGGTGATGTTGAAGGCTTCCGGGATGTGCTGGAGGAATGCGGTGTGATCCGCCCCGGCCCCGGCCGCCACCTTGCCACCGAATCCTTCGGGGTCCTCCCATATGGCCGTGCGGACCACTCCGGGCGAGACGGTGTTCACGCGCACACCCTGGGGCCCGAACTCCTCGGCCAGGGACTTACCGAGTGCGGCGAGGGCCGCCTTGGCCGCGCTGTAGGCGACCGGCCCGGCGGCGGGCAGACGGGAGTTGATGGACGCGACATTGACGATTGCCCCACGGCGCTCGATCAGGCTCGGCAGAGCCGTGCGGGCGGCACGGACGGCACTGAGCAGGTTGAGGTCGATAATGCGGGTCCACCGAGAGTCGTCGGTGTCGAGGAAGCCGACGGGCTCCACGTCGTCCCCGGCCCCGACGTTGTTCACCAGTAGGTCGATGCCGCCCAGCTCTCTGAGGGCGCTGTCCATGAGCGTGGCGACGCCTTCGGCGGTGCTCAGGTCAGCAGACACCGTGTGCGCGCCGGCTTCCTTCAGCTCGGGCGTGATGGTGCGGGCAGCGCCGACGACGCGGACACCTTCGGCCGTGAGAGTCCGGACGGTGGCGAGCCCGATGCCGCGGCTGGCACCGGTGACGACGGCCGTCTTGGCGGTGAGGTTGAGGTGCACGACACTCCAATTTTTGACTTGTAAGTACAAAATGCGGGCAGCAGTCACCCAGGTGGAAAGAGTGCTGCTGGTTCGGCTTAGAGAGAGTCGACCGTCGCGTCGATCACCCGGGCGAGTCGATCAGGGGTTTCGGCAACACGCGCCATGAGCCGCAGGCCGACGACCGTGTTCAGCAGCAGGCTTCCCCAGGCTGCGGGATCACGTTCCGGTGCGATCTCTTCGGAACGTTGCCCTTCTTCGATCAACGCGCAAAAGGCGTCCTCGGTCCGGGCGAACATGTGCTGGACAAGCTCGGTTGCCACCTGGTCCGTGCCTGCGAGTTCTGCCGCGGTATTCACGGCCATGCAGCCCCGACGGTCCGGGTCGGCAAGGTCCATCTCGGCGAGTAGCCTCAGCGTCCTGCGTAGGCGCACCTTGACCGGGCCGGGCTCCTCGAACATCTCGATGAGGGCGACGGCCTGGCTGTCGCGGTAGCGGCGAAGTGCCAGCTCGAACAAGGCGTGTTTGCTGCCGAAGGTGTTGTAGAGACTGCCCTTGCCGATGCCGATCGCATCGACGAGGTCCTGCGGCGTGGTCGCGGCATAGCCCTTCCGCCAGAACACGTTCATGGCGTGCTCGACGGCGGCATCCGGGTCGAACTGCTTGGGCCTTCCCATGATCAGAACACTACCATCGTTCTTGACCTTTAAGTCAAGAACCTGGAGTTCCGTAGCTGCTGCACTGCCGAGGCGACCCGTGCGCCAAATCGCGAGCTCGGACGATCTGCCCCATGCCTTGGTGCTGGGAATGAGGGGGTGATGGGGGACCTGCTCGTCCGCGATGAGCTGACCCGCCACATGGGGTGCGATGCCCCCAGTCGCCGGCAAGCGGCCGGCGTAGTTCGGGGACGATTGCGGAGGCTCACCAGTCATCCGAACGCGTTCATTGTGGAAGTAGGAGTACAGTTTATGGATCTGTGGTTCTACTTCTTGGTATCGGAGAAGCATGGACAAGCCCGTCGAGATGTTCGACCGCGACTACGAATGGTCGGCGCTGACACGGTTCATCGAAGATGAACAGCCCGGAGCGACGCTCGGTGTGGTCTCCGGGCGGCGCCGTCAGGGCAAGACGTTCTTGCTCGACGCGGCCTGCCGTGCCGCGGGTGGGTTCTACTTCGGGGCGACCGAGGCCGCCGATGCTGAGTCCCTGCGGCGTATCAGTGCTGCGCTCACGGCGCATGTGCGACCCGCCAGTCCGTACCACTTCGCCGACTGGGCCGAGGCCGTCGACGCGCTCCTGGCGCTGGGCACCGAGCGGCCCGTGCCCGTCGTGATCGACGAGTTCCCGTACCTCGCCAAGGCGAACCCGGAGCTTCCCTCGATCATCCAAGAAGCTCTGCGGACTCTGCGGGACCAGCGCAGCGGCTCCCGCACCCGGCTGCTGCTTTGTGGCTCGGCGCTGTCGTTCATGGGCAGGCTGCTGGCCGGCAACGCACCTCTGCGCGGCCGGGCAGGGCTGGAGCTGGTTGTCCGTCCTCTCGACCACCGCCTTGCGGCCGAATTCTGGAACATCACAGACCCGCACCTGGCCCTGAAGGTCAACGCGATCGTCGGCGGTACACCTGCGTATCGACGAGAATTCGCCCGCGGCGACACCCCGAACGGCGCCGACGACTTCGACGACTGGGTCGTCCGCACCGTCCTCAACCCTGAGACTCCTCTGTTCCGCGAGGCCCGCTATCTGCTCGCGGAAGAACCCGACCTACGAGACACCGCCCTGTATCTCTCCGTGCTGGCCGCGGTCGCCGACGGCAATGCCACCCGGGGGGGTATGGCCGGGTACCTGGAACGCAAGGCCACCGACATCGCGCACCCCATCAATGTCCTTGAGGACGCCGGTCTGCTGCACCGGGATGCCGACGCCTTCCGCGACAACCGGCCCACCTACCGCATCGCCGAACCGCTGATCGGCTTCTATCACGCCATCATGCGACCGGTATGGGACCAGTTGGAACGCCCCGGCAGCGCAGCCCGGGTCTGGCAGGCCAGCCGTCGCCGCTTCACCAGCAACGTCCTCGGCCCTCACTTCGAACAGGTCTGCCGCGACTGGGCGCTGCATCACGCCGACCCGGAACTGGTCGGTGGTCTGCCCGCCCGGGTCGGACACGGAGTGGTGCACGATCCCAAGGCTCGCGTCGGACATGAGGTGGATGTGGCGGTCGTCGGTATCGCCGACGGCTCCAAGCCGCCGCTGCTGGCCATTGGCGAGGCCAAATGGAACGACACGATGGGCATCGCTCACATCGAGCGCCTTCGCCACATCCGGGATCTCATCGCCCAAGCGGGCCGCTACGACACCACCGGCACTCGACTCATGTGTTTCAGCGGCGCAGGCTTCAACGACAGGGCATACGCGGCCGCGCAGACGGACCCCAGTGTCCGACTGATCGACCTGAAGACGCTCTACGGCACGGGCTGACCGTGCTCCGATGGCACGTTGTGGCGGTCGCGCGGTTACCTTGGAGCGCCGAGGCATGTGACATAGCCGCACTCCGCCTTCCCGGTGAAGTCCCCCCCAAGCCTGCTATGTCGTGTCAAGCCGCTTGAGTGAGGTCTTCCGTGTTCGACTGATTCCGTCATTTGACCATCCCCTCGTAGCGTAGAGGCCCTGGCTGCAGGGGAAGTTGGGAGTTGTGGCGGAGAAGAGGCGGAAGTTCGACGCGGAGTTCCGTGAGGGGGCCGTGCGTATCGTGACCGAGGCCGAGAAGTCGCACGCCGCACCTCCCGCGCTCTCCAGCACGTATGTCGTGAACGAGTTCCTCATTCCCGGCGACCTGGTCGCCGCAAGGCGTACGTTCGCGCAGGCGATTGCTCACTGCTAAGACATGACCTCGGGGTTGTCCAGCGGCGCGGACATCGTGGCTGGACGGGCCGAGATCACCGAAGATCAGCGTGGTCGCCTCGGGGAAGTCCGCAGCCGTTGGCGTGGTCTCGCCGAGGAATTGTCCGCCCACTCGTGGCGGGAGACGGTCGAGGATCGTCCTGCGGCCCGTCAAGCGCTCCTCGTTGCCGCAGATCGCGGCTCCTCCACGGCAGGGATCTCCACCGGGCCGCCGCGCTCACTTCCCCTGGCGAGCGGGGTCCCCTGCCCCGCCGCGTCTGCGCGTCCACCGTAGGCCGTGCGACCTCGCCACGTTGAGGTGCTGTGCTGAAAATCGCTGGCGCATCGTATGGCCGGGTGGCTAGGGTTGTGCTCGTTCTTGCGGCTGCTCCATGCCGCAGTTGTTCGCTGCGTGTGATCTGGGAGGTGTTGACCGATGGCTGTCGTTGCGATGGGCGTTGCCCGCATCCGGAAGTTCATTCAGTCCACCTCTGTGGCCGTCGGCTGACCTCACCTGTCTCTTTCCGCGTCCGAGTACGCGGTGCCGGGGCCACCCTCGTGAAGGGTCACCCCTTGTCTTCCTCTTCTCTTTCGAGTTCGGCTTTGTCGCACCCGCTCGCCCTGTATGGCTGGGATGCGGGCTGGGAAGCCGAGTTCGCTCCCTTTGCCGAGCAGGGTCTCCTGCCCGGTCGTGTCGTGCGGGTCGACCGCGGCCTGTGCGACGTCATCACCGCGACTGGCACTGTCCGTGCCGACACCGAGTTCGTCGTCCCGCGTGACCCGATGAAGGTCGTGTGCACGGGGGACTGGGTCGCCGTCGATCCCGAAGGCAGCGATCCGCTGTTCGTGAGGGCGCTGCTGCCGCGCCGCACCGCCTTCGTACGGTCGACGTCGTCCAAGCGTTCCGAAGGCCAGGTACTGGCCACTAATATCGATCACATCATCATCTGTGTGTCGCTCGCGGTCGAACTCGACCTCGGGCGGATCGAGCGGTTCCTCGCGCTTGCGATGTCCAGTTCGAGCGGTGACGCGCTGCTGCACAAGTCGGCGGACTCCTGGGAGTCCGGGGCGCAGCCGGTGGTCGTGCTCACCAAGGCCGACCTCGTCACCGACCCGGTGACGCTGGCGTACCTCGTCCAGGACGTCGAGACCGCCGCGCCCGGCGTACCGGTGCTGACCGTCAGCGCGGAGCAGGGGGAGGGGCTCGACGTCCTCGCCGCCGTGGTCTCGGGCGGTACGGCGGTCCTGCTAGGCCAGTCCGGCGCCGGCAAGTCCACCCTCGCCAACGCGCTGCTCGGCGAGGACGTGATGAGCGTCCAGGCCATCCGGGACGTCGACGGCAAGGGCCGGCACACCACCACGACCCGCAACCTCCTCGCCCTGCCCGGCGGGGGAGTGCTGATCGACACCCCCGGACTGCGGGGCGTCGGTCTGTGGGACGCCGGCGTCGGGGTCGGGCAGGTGTTCGCCGAGATCGAGGAGCTGGCCGGGGGCTGCCGGTTCCACGACTGCGTCCACGAGAGCGAGCCGGGCTGCGCGGTCCTGGCCGCCATCGACAGCGGCGAGCTGCCCCAGCGGCGGCTGGAGAGCTACCGCAAGCTGATGCGGGAGAACCAGCGCATCGTCGCCAAGACGGACGCCCGGGTGCGCGCCGAGATCCGCAAGGAGTGGAAGCGCCGGGGTGCCATCGGCAAGGCGGCGATGGAGGCCAAGCGGGGCGGCCTGCGGTAGCCGCCACTCCAACGTGATGTCCGATTTCCGCCAGCCCGGTCCGCCGGCCTGGCGGAGACTGGACAGCGTGACGGAGAACGTGAGGGAGACCGCGGAGCGCGGGAGTGTCCTGGACAGCAGGTACGAGGCCGTACGCAGCCGGGACGCCCGGTTCGACGGCGCGTTCTTCTTCGCCGTCGAGACGACCGGCATCTACTGCCGGCCCAGCTGCCCGGCGATGACGCCGAAACGGCACAACGTGCGGTTCTTCCCGACGGCCGCCGCCGCGCAGGGCTCGGGTTTCCGGGCCTGCCGGCGGTGCCGGCCGGACGCCGTACCGGGCTCGGCGGACTGGAACGTCCGCGCCGACGCCGTGGGCCGCGCCATGCGGCTGATCGGCGACGGGGTCGTCGACCGCGAGGGCGTCGCCGGACTGGCCGGCCGGCTCGGCTACAGCGCCCGGCAGGTGCAGCGGCAGCTCACCGCCGAGCTCGGCGCCGGCCCCGTGGCCCTGGCCCGCGCCCAGCGGGCGCACACCGCGCGCGTCCTGCTGCAGACCACCGAACTGCCGGTCACCGAGATCGCGTTCGCGTCGGGGTTCGCCAGCGTGCGGCAGTTCAACGACACCATCCGGGCCGTGTACGCGGCCACCCCGAGCGCGCTGCGCGCCGCCGCCCCGGCACGCGACCGGGCCGCGCGGCGGGCGGCCACCCCCTCCGCCGGAATCCCGCTGCGACTCGCCCACCGGGGCCCCTACCAGGCCGGCCCCGTCTTCGACCTGCTCGAACGGGAGGCCGTCGCGGGCGTGGAGGAGGTGAGCGGTCCACCCGGCCGCCGCGTCTACCGGCGCACCCTGCGCCTCCCGTACGGCACCGGGATCGTCGCCGTCGACGAACGGCCCGGCACCCCGCGCTCCGGCACCGGCGGCTGGCTCGCCGCCCGCCTCCACCTCACCGACCTCCGCGACCTGACCACCTCCGTACAGCGGCTGCGGCGCCTGTTCGACCTCGACGCCGACCCGTACGCCGTGGACGAACGGCTCGGCACCGACCCCCGGCTCGCCCCGCTGGTCGCCGCCCGCCCCGGGCTGCGCTCACCCGGCGCCGCCGACCCCGAGGAACTCGCGGTGCGGGCCCTGGTGGGGCCCACGGAGGCCGAGCGGCTGGTCCAGCGCTACGGCAAGACGCTCGACGCCCCCTGCGGCACCCTCACCCACCTCTTCCCCGAACCGGCCGTCCTCGCCGGGGCCGAGCCGGACGGCACCGCGGGCGCGCTCGCCGCCGCCCTCGCCGACGGCGCCGTACGCCTGGACCCGGGCGCCGACCGGGACGACGCCGAGCGCGCGCTGCTCGCCGTGCCCGGCCTGGACGCCCGTACGGCCGCCGTCGTCCGCACCCGCGCCCTCGGCGACCCGGACGTCGCCCCGCCCGACCCGGCCGTGCCCGACACCTGGCGCCCCTGGCGCTCGTACGCCCTGAACCACCTGCGCGCAGCAGGAGAGTGGGAGCAAGACCGATGACCACCACGACGACCGCGACCACGACGACCGCGACCACCGCCGCTTCCGTGACGTACTGGAGCCGGATCGACAGCCCCGTCGGACGGCTGCTCCTCACCGCCGGCCGGGACGGAGCGCTCACCTCCCTGTCGGTGCCGGGACAGAAGGGCGGCCGCAGCGTCCAGGACGGCTGGCGGCACGACCCCGGGCCCTTCCGGGAGGCCGAGGAGCAGCTCGGCGCCTACTTCGCCGGGGAGCTGAAGGAGTTCCGGCTGCCGCTGCGCGCCGAGGGCACCGCCTTCCGGGAGCGGGTGTGGGCCGCCCTGGACGCCGTGCCCTACGGGGCGACCGTGACGTACGGCGAGATCGCCGCGCGCATCGGGGCCACCCGGCCCGCGGTACGCGCCGTCGGCGGCGCGATCGGCGCCAACCCGCTGCTGATCCTGCGGCCCTGCCACCGGGTGATCGGCGCCGACGGCTCCCTGACGGGATACGCGGGCGGTCTGGAACGCAAGACGCGGCTGCTCACCCTGGAGGGTGCCTGGTCAGACAGGCCCTAGATGTCAGGCAGGCCCCAGCACCGCTCCCAGCCACGCCCCGGTGATGAGCAGGCAGGCGAACAGCTCCGTCAGCAGGCTGGAGCCGCCCGAGCGCATCACCGTCCGCAGGGCCGCCATCGCCTCGCCGTGCCGGCCGAGCCGTAGCCGTTCGGCGAGGTAGATGCCGCCCATGAAGCCGGGGATCGCGCCGAGCACGGGGATCAGGACGAAGCCGAGCAGGGGCCCGCGCCCGCGTACGCCGTGATCCGGTGGGTGGCGTCGTCCGCGCGCAGCCGCCGGGGTGGCAGAGCCCAGCGCACCGCCAGGGACAGGAGCAGCACGAGGGTGGCGCCGACGAAGACCGCCCAGGCGACCGGTCGCGGATCCTTCAGTGCCCACCACAGGACCCCGGCCCACACCAGCCACGATCCCGGCATGCCGGGCAGCAGGAGGCCGCACAGCCTGAGCAGGATGACCAGGCCGGACAGCAGGAGGCCCGACGCTCCCATCTGTCCAGGGTGCCGGAGTCGGGTGCGGTCCGCAGACGTCCGGCGCGGGCGGGGACCCGTTCAGCTCTTCCGGGCCACCCAGTCCCGTTCGTACGCGTGCCAGCCCAGCTGGAGCCGGGTCGTCACCCCGGCCAGCTCCATCAGGTGCTTCACCCGGCGCTGCACGGTCCTCAGGCCCAGGTCGAGCTGCTTGGCGACGCTCGCGTCGGTCAGGCCGGCCAGCAGCAGGGAGAGGATTTCCAGATCGGTGCCGTCGGGCCCGTCCGGGCCGTGCTCGGTCACTCCCGAGGCGCCGAGCCGCAGCGGGAGGGCGTCGCGCCACACCGACTCGAACAGGCCCGACAGCAGTTCCAGCAGGCCGCTCGCGTGCACCACCAGCGCGGCCGGCTCCGAGGAGTGAGCGGTCAGCGGAACCAGGGCGAGCGCCCGGTCGGCGACCACCAGCTTGGTCGGCACCTGGTCCACCACCCGTACCTGCTCGTCGCGGCCCAGCGCGGCGGTCAGCTCCGTGATGCCGGTCGGCAGGTCCAGCACCGCGCGCTCGACCACCACCCGGTAACGGACCCCGCGTCCGGCGGCCTGCTCCTCCGCGTCGTTCTCCATGCCGGTGACCGCCATCGGGTTGCCGGTGACCAGCGCGCACACCTCCTCGGTCGCCCCGAGTTGGAGCTGGAGGAAGCGCCGGGCGACCGCCGCCGCGCCGATCACCACCTCCACCAGGTCGTGCACGGCGGGCTCGGACGCCGTCGCCCGGTACTCCTCGGCCAGCAGCGCCGCCGCGAGCTCCGCCTTCTCCAGCTCGTGCCGCTGCTGGGTGAGCAGCGCGCCCAGCGCCACGCCCGGCGGCGCGGCGACCCAGCGGCCGGGCCGGGCCGGTGACTGGGCCGCCAGCCCGTTCTGTTCCAGCCGGCGCAGCGCCCGCTCGGTGTCCTGCTCACCGAGCGCCAGCCGCCGGGCCAGATCCGGCACGTCGGCCGCTCCCACGGACACCAGCGCCCGGTACGCCGACTCGTGCGTGTCCTCCAGCCCCAGCACTCCCAGCATCAGGCGCCGTCCCTCCCCAGAACCAAGCTCATCGCCGTCTGAGCGGAGCGTCCGTGGCGGAAAAAGGCCACGGCGCAAACCCGCCTCGGGACATCATCGCCGTACCGCCGGTCACCGTGCCAAGGTGGCCCCGCCGGGCGGTTCTCCCGTGGGGGGTGGGACCGCTCGGCCGCCCCACCTCGCAACACCGTTCGACGCGTCCCCCGACACGCCGACCGGCGCGTGCCGGTGCGTCGGATTTTCCGGATGCCCCGTTTTCATCCGGCTCCCTCGGTGGACAATCGGGAGCATGAGTCAGCAGGGGGGAAGGCCCACCGGTCCCGAGGACGACTGGTGGGGGCAGCTGTACGACGACTCCACCGGCGACACCGGGCCGACGGCCGCGCCGGATTCCCTGGACGACCGGTTCGCCTCGGCGGCGGGGACGGTGGCCCACCGGCCGGACCAGGACACTCCTGTGAACGGGACGGAACCGCCTCCGAGGGCGGCGGACCGGGGCCCGTCCGCGGCGACCGGCCCCTGCGCCGAGCGGAAGCCCCCTCCGGCCGAAGGCGGGCCCCCCTGGTGGACGGCGGCCGAGCCGCCCCCCGGCGTTCCCGGCCCTCGTCCCCCGGGCCCACCACACACCGGCGCCCCGCCCCGCCCCGGCGAAGCGCTCCTCCCGGCCGACCGGCCGGCTCCCGACCCGCCCCCGCTTCCGCTCCCGCCACAGGCCACCCCGGACCTCCCCCCACTCCCACC